>CALKMQ010000059.1 GCA_938092125.1 uncultured bacterium | reverse complement strand
TCATTAGTACTCCTGATACCCATAAAATAAAAATGCCTTTGGTAACAGGCTGTAATGTGTGTTTTAAATTAGATGTTATTGGTCCCCACCATCCTCCAGGTTGTACTCTTTTATAAAATTCTTCGAGCTTTTCTTTCGGTTCTGGTTTGCTAAGGAAAGTAACTGAAACCCAAGCTATTATTGCTATCGGTACTATAATCATTAACTTATGATGAATTTGTAATTGAATACCAAAGATTACTGGCGAGGCGCCAAACAAAGAATATTGCAAATCATTATTAATAGTTTGAAAATATGCTATCAATTCCAAAGTGATTGTTATAATAATGGAAGTGGCCAATGCAGTTATTTCGCTCCAAGCGTTTATTCGCCACCAAAACCAACGAAGTATTAACACTAAGCCTATTCCTGCTCCCATTGAAAAAATGAACTCCCAAGCTTTAGAAATACTTTGCATTTTTAGCGCGGTAAAAGCAGCTAGAACCATTAAAATAATTGTCATTATTTTACCTGCAAACACATAATGTTTTTCGGATTCATCTGGTTTTAAAAACCTTCTGTAAATATCATTAATTAAGTATGAAACTCCCCAATTTAAATGAGTATCGATTGTTGACATAAATGCTGCTAGAAAAGAAACGATGAGAACCCCTTTTAAGCCAGGACCAAGCAGAGTATTCATGACAAGTGGGTATCCCGCTTTGACTCCTAGTTCAGAATATTCAGAGGGTATGATTGGGAACATAACTATAGAAACAACCGCTACAATAATCCACGGCCATACACGTACAGCATAGTGTGCTAAATTAAACCAAAGCGTAGCAAGGAGTGCATGCCTTTCATTCTTTGCTGATGACATTCTCTGAATAATATATCCGCCTCCGTCAGTACCATGATGAGACCACCACATTATTGTCGTAAAAATTAAAAATTTTGAAAAAGGAGATTCCCAAAATGTTTGAGTCCCCAACCCTTCATCGGGTATTGGGGGTATGAATTTCAAAGTATTTTCTGTTACAACATCCGTTCCCAAAAGTTGGTTCAGTTTTAACAGCAATGTTTCCATTCCGCCTACATAATTTAAAGCAATTATTGCAAGAGCTATCGACCCAAACATTGCTATTAAAAATTGAACTAAATCTGTTACGACTACACCCCAAAACCCTGATAAAATAGCATAGACCAAGGCAATGATAACGCACAGCCAAACAGCAGTCCATTTATCCATATTAAGCATAACTGAAACAACGGAAGCCATCGCATTAATAACCCAGCCCATGACGATAAAGTTATAAAGGATTGCAAAGTATCCTGCTTTAAAAGCGCGTAAGAATGCAGCTGGTTTTCCACTATAACGAATTTCCAGCAACTCATTATCTGTTAGGACTTCTGCTCTTCTCCAAAGTCTAGAAAATAGAAAAACTCCCAGGAGCGAACCCATTAGTAGGTTCCACCAAAACCAGTTTTGCCATATCCCGGGCCCTCTTACAAACTCAGTAATAGCTAGTGGTGTATCAGCAGCAAAAGTGGTGGCAACCATAGATGTTCCAACAATCCACCAAGGAAGTGATCTTCCAGATAAAAAATACTCCTCAGTGCTTGAAGCTGCTCTTTTTGAGAAATAAATTCCTACGCCAAGTGAAAAAATTATGTAAGAAATAATGATAGCCCAATCAACCCAGTGTAATGTTATCAATTCACTCATAAATATCCTTTATTTGAGTTTGTTTATAGTAGTGATAAAGAATCTCTTTGGTATTTTTACCTGCTAATGACATTCCTAGCGCTCCAATTTGACATAATCCAACTCCATGACCCCAGCCGGCCCCTTTTAAAGTTATATGTTCGCTACTATTAATATGCGAATTTCTTTCAATTGTAAATGCTGAGCTATATAAAAATTTAGGATGCAGAATTCTTCTTATTTCATATTCTGATTCTATGGATAATTTATAATTATTTTTATCTTCAAGTGTACCTATGATATTTAAATGTAATATCCTACCAGAGGCGCCTCTTTTTAATGGTAATAATTGTTTTATTTCAGTAAATAGTTTGCCAGTTTTAACAAAAATAATTTGGATTATTTCATCCATATTATAAGAAACTTTCCATCTGTAATAATTACTGTCATTGTCGACATTCCCCAAGTATTTACCAAGCTTATTTTCATCCACAAATTGAGGGCCACAATAAGATGAATGCTTTAGTTTCATCCAGTTTTTAAATGACTCCTCGCTTGAAATATTTTTTTTAATTTGTGAATTATTATCAACAAGAGATTCTAAATATGGTTTTTGATCCATAGCCCAAACATTTGCATTACTTTCTGTTATTCCGCCACAACTTTTTGAATAACGTGCATCACATATTGTATCGTTATGGATTATAGCTTTTCCCCTAGTATTGACAGCTGCCATTATAGAAGATTTTGTTAAGTTCGATATGCCTTGGTACCTTTGGCAACAGTCGTCATTGCAGGCATCCAACCCGAGAAATTTATGTTTTTTTTCTGCTGCCGCAAGAATCCAAGATCGAGCAACAATAGTTTGAGCTTCTAAAAGAGATGTGGGACAATTACTACCCATTTCGGATGTTGCTACACACATTAAGTAATCTTCAAGGTGTATTCTATTTATTACAAAAAGAGAATGACCAATAATTTTTATGAATATGTCACCAAGCACTTTTACTTTTATTCGTTTTTGCCAATGAAATCCTCTTCCCGCGATTACAGAATCAACTACTATGTGGTCCTTAATTATTCTCTGTCTATTTGTTAAAATAATGGACTCGCATTCTTTGCCTTCTAGATGCATGCGTTGATTTTTTAATTGAATAAGTAATTTTTTATTAAAATGAGTTTGATTTAAATCATTTACTTTAAGATCAAAACTATCGCCATTTAAAAATAGTGAAATATCTTTTTGATTATCTTCTGGCATTACAAGGCCAATAGACATGATTGGTTCTTTATGCATAATTATCTTCATTAATGGCCAGATAAGCAGCTCCCAGAGCTGCAGTGTTCCTATTTGAAGATAATTCAATAGGGATGTCTTTAAAATTATTTTTTTGGATGATATTTTTTAATGGATGATTTTTTTCGTTTAGTAAGACACCCAACCGTTGTCCGATAACGATTTTTTCAGGATAATGTCCCTTAGATTTAAAAAAAGATATTCTTGATTTAATCAAAAGATTGAAAGCATTGCCAGCAGAAAAAAGTATTTTTTCAGCCTTTTTATCGTTCATTTGTGCTTTTGCAAAAAGGTCAGTTAAT
>CALKMQ010000058.1 GCA_938092125.1 uncultured bacterium | reverse complement strand
GGTGTTTCCTTTATTTGATATAAAAAACTATAAAAGCGCAACAAAAAAGTCTGAGATATTAAATTTTTTAAGAATTGAAGAAAAAACGTTTTCGAGTGATTTAAAATCACTTTTAGAAAGTGACAGCACTATTACGCTTTTAATTGATCACGATCAAAAGCATAGTTTAAAGTCGCAACGGAATTTTATAATAGATATGATGAATCAAAATATTGGTAGTCCAGTAATAGTTTGGAAAAATTATGTTTCCAAATCAAATTCAGAATTCCAATTGAGCAGCGCAATAGATATAGGTTCGTTGTTGATAGATGGATTAGTTGATGGTATGAATATTAATTATTTATCTGATAGAAGTTTATCAAACCAGACTTCTTTTGGCATTTTACAAGCTTCAAGGTTAAGAATATCCAAAACAGAATATATTTCTTGTCCTTCTTGTGGGCGAACTTTATTTGATTTACAATCTACAACAAATGAAATTCGTTCAGTAACTGACCATCTTAAAGGTATAAAGATAGGAATAATGGGTTGTATCGTTAATGGCCCTGGCGAAATGGCTGATGCTGACTATGGCTATGTTGGAACAGGTGTAGGAAATATTTCACTTTATAAAGGACAAACAGTTGTAAGAAAAAATATTCCCTCAGAAAAAGCAGTTGATGCATTAATTAGTCTAATAAAAGATAATGGTGATTGGGTTGAGCCATCTCAGGATTAGTATTGTTCCTGATTTTATCTGTATTGTATAATTGGGTATAGAATAAATAGGTTTTAATTATAAGAGGTGGTCATGAAGAAATATCTTCTAATATTTTATATTTTTTCTCTAGCTATTGGGCAAGGTCTTAAAAATGATGTGGCTCTCTCGCCGGTTGTTACGTATTGGAAAACATTATCAATTGAAGAAAAAGAAACTTTCTTGTTTTCATATTTGGTACAAGTATATGAGACTCATACTGAATTAAAAAAGGATATTGGATATGGTGGAATTACTGAATGGTATTATGATAATAGAGCTGAATTAGTTTATGGAATTTTCGACTATTTAAACCAGGTTGATATATATCAAATGGTAAAGTGGGTGGATGAGTTTTATTCCCATGGTGAATATGCTAATAGACCTTTTTACGAATCATTAGAATTTGCATTCAGATTTCAACAGGCAGCTGGCAGTACATTGTTAGAAAAATATGAAGATCTCCAATTTAGAAAAATTAAGCCTAAGGGTGACTAGTGTCATTTTTAAAGCCTCAGTTCTTGCAATCTTGGATTGCATCTTATAAAAAAGGCGGTATTAAAGGATTATTGAAAGAAAAAGGTTGGAGTGTTTTAGCTGCTTTTTTTTTATTTTACCTTATTAGAGATACTATTTTATTCATTATTATACCTTGGCTTGGCTATAAACATTTTGGTTCCTTCTTTTAAGAAATGAAACCAATAACTTTTCTTCTTTTTCTGTTATCTCTATGCAGTGCTGAAAAAGAACCAAAACATCTATGCTCTCGAGGAAAGTCTGTAGAGAGGTGGATATCTAACAGCTCAACATTATCCTTAAACCAAAGTAAAATTGATATTTCATTTTACGATATTTCAATAGATATAAATTTTGAATCAAATACTATTAATGGTTCCGTAGGTGTAAATGGCTTTATAGATAATAATCTTCCTGAATATATCGAATTAGATTTTTACAACAATATGACAGTTAATTCGATTTTGCAAAATAATGGGCAAGTGCCTTTTTTGCATGAGCAGGATAAGATAAAAATCCCGATTAATAATATCATTATTCAAGACGATAATTATTTTTCAATACTTATCAATTATCAAGGTACCCCTCAAGAATGGGGGGCTGGCGGTTTTAAATTTGACGAACACTTAGGTGTCGATCACGTTTGGACATTGTCAGAGGCTTATTGTGCAAGAAGCTGGTGGCCTAGTAAGGATGACCCTAGTGATAAAGCCGATTCTGTATATATTAGAGTTACAGTTCCTGCAAATCCAAATTTTATTGTTGCTTCAAATGGCTTGCTTGATAGTATCACAAATGATGGGGATAAAAATACATTTTTTTGGAAAGAGAAATATCCCATTACTACCTATCTTGTATCATTGGCAATATATCCGTATACAATTTGGAGTGAGCAATATATTTCTTCTATTTCGAATGATACTATGGCAATAGAACATTATGTTTTTCCTGACAGATACGAGTCTTCATTCTCTAATTATTCATTAACAGGAGAAATGATTAGTTTTTTCTCTGGCTTGTTTGGTGAATATCCATTTATATCAGAAAAATATGGGCATGCAGATTTTAAATGGAGTGGTGGAATGGAGCATCAAACTCTTTCAAGTATGGGTTCTTCATCTCAGAATCTTATAGTGCATGAGCTAGGTCACAGTTGGTGGGGAAATCTTATTACTTGTAAAACGTTTAATGATATTTGGCTAAATGAAGGCTTTGCAAGATATTGTCAAGCACTTTGGGTCGAGCATATAAATGGTAAAGAAGCATATTTTAGTTTTATGAATGACTATGCTTATTATGGCGATGGATCAATATATGTTGAAAACCCATCTTCAAATTCTCAGATATTTAATTCTAATTTATCTTATAATAAAGCCTCATGGGTACTACATATGTTGAGGCGAAAAGTGGGGGATGATACATTTTTTGAAATTTTAAAAAGTTATGCGTCTAATGATACACTTGCTTATAATGCAGCTTCAACGGCTGATTTTCAAAAAATCAGCGAGGATATTTCAAATCAAAATTTAGATTTGTTTTTTCAACAATGGATATATGAAGA
>CALKMQ010000057.1 GCA_938092125.1 uncultured bacterium | reverse complement strand
GTTGAAGGGAGATATTGAAAGACCATTAGACACTGAACTAGACGAACATAAAAAGAATCCTACTACTCCATTTGAGAGAAATTTAGTTTTCTATTTAGGAGTATGCGGTTTATTATTTGTTCCTGTTTTTAAAACTGTCACTCACTTACCACCTTATGTTGGAATGTTACTTTCTCTAGGGTTATTGTGGCTTGTAACTGAAATAATACACAGAAGCAAAAATCATGAAGTAAAATCACAACTATCTGTAATTGGAGTTTTAAGAAAAGTAGATACACCTACAATTTTCTTTTTCTTAGGAATTTTATTAGCAGTTGCATCGTTACAGTCTGCCGGACAATTAGATATCGTTGCAACATATTTAGACACTACTTTTAATGGTCAAACAGCTGAAGGAATTTATATTATAAATGTTATTATTGGACTTCTTTCATCTATAGTTGATAATGTTCCTCTTGTAGCTGGAGCAATGGGCATGTATCCAATTGCTGAAACTGGATTTTATGCGGCTGATGGTATGTTTTGGGAATTCCTAGCTTATTGTGCCGGTACAGGTGGATCTGTATTAATAATTGGATCTGCTGCTGGTGTTGCAGTGATGGGAATACTTAAAATTGACTTTATTTGGTATGTAAAAAATATTTCAATACTTGCTCTTATCGGATATGTTTCAGGCGCTATTACATACATATTAATGCAATAAGATTTAGAGTTTTTAGTTTAAATTATAATATAATTAATAATCTCTTTTATTACTATATTAGCAGGCATATCATATATACAAAGTATTTGTTGTAAGAAAAATTAAAAAATTATAATAAATGAAACTCATCTTTTTACAAACTCCAATTATCACAGATAGCATCAGCAATCCAATTGTTGAAGAGAAAACATTATCCATAATGCAACTAATTAGCTCTGGGGGTCTTGGAGGAAACATAATTATGGGTACTCTTGGCTTACTGTCTATTTACGCTATTTATATTTTAATTGAAAGATTCTCGACAATTAAAAAAGCAAGTATTGAAGACGAGAGTTTTTTAAAAAGTATTAAAAACTTTGTAGAACAAAAAGACATTCAAGCCGCTAAAACATTATGTAAAAATACTGACAATCCTGTTTCAAGAATGATTGAAAAAGGAATTGATAGAATTGATAAACCAATGACTGATATTTCGGCGGCAATTGAAAATCAAGGAAAACTTGAAGTCTATAAAATGGAAAATAACCTTGCTAACTTAGCTACAATCGCAGGAGCTGCACCAATGATTGGATTTCTTGGAACAGTTATTGGTATGATTGTTTCATTTCATGAGATGGCAAGTGCCGGTGGTAATATTGATGTTGAAATGCTATCTAAAGGAATTTATACCGCAATGGTTACTACAGTAGGCGGTTTAGTTGTTGGAATCATTGCCTACATAGCTTATAACTTTTTAGTAAGTAAAATAGATAAAGTGATATTCCAACTTGAGGCTAGAACTACTGAATTTTTAGATTTATTACATCTTAACGAATAATGGCATTAAAGAGTAGAAATAAAGTTAGTCCAAACTTTAATATGTCTTCAATGACAGATATAGTTTTTCTACTTTTAATTTTCTTCATGCTAACCTCTACACTTGTAAGTCCTAATGCTCTTAAACTTCTTTTACCAAACAGCAAGTCAAAAACTCTTGAAAAGCAAACAATTTCTGTTTCTATTAATAAGGATTTAGATTTCTACATAAACGAAAATCAAGTGATAGAAAGTAATTTAGAAAATGAATTAAAACAAGTTTTATCACAACAGCAAGAACCTGCTATTATTCTGCATGCTGATAAGACAGTAGATATTGAGCATGTTGTTAAAGTAATGGATATTGCATACAGAAATAAATATAAAATTGTTTTAGCTACAAAACCAAATTAACATGACTTCTTCTGAAAAGAAAAATAAAAGAAATGGCTTGATTGGTACCGTTCTTTTTCATGTGGTATTGGTTGTTACATTTCTTTTCCTAGGCTTAACATATAGGATACCACCACCTCCTGAGGAAGGAATATCTATTGATTTTGGTTTTAGTGAGCAGGGGCTTGAAGAGGTCCAGCCGGAAGATAATTCTTTAGAGTCAAATCCTGTCATTGAAGAAGTAATACAAGAAACAATAGAAATTGAACAAGAAATTGTTACACAAGAATCTATAGAAACTGAAGTAATAGAAATCCCAAAGGAAACTAAAAAAGAGATTGTAAAAGAAAAAGAGCCTGAAGAAAAACAAGAAGAAGTTATTATTGAAAAGGTTGAACCAGTGGTAAATAAAAAAGCACTTTATACTGGTAGTAAAAAGAAAGAAAAACAATCAGACGGAAATACAAAAACAATTGGTAATCAAGGATCAGTTGAAGGTGACATCAATTCAAATAAATACGAAGGTGGTGGTATCGGTGTTGATGGAGAAGCCTATCAATTGTTAGGAAGAAGTGTCGCTTTTAAAGCAAAACCAATATATAAAGTTCAATTAGAAGGGAAAGTTGTTGTGGACATTACAGTAGATCAACTGGGGAATGTTGTAAACGCAATAGCTGGAGTAAAAGGTTCAACAACACTCAATAGTCAATTATTAAAAAGAGCAAAAGAAGCTGCATTAAAAACAAAATTTAGTGCAAAGGAATCGGCTCCTTCAAGACAACAAGGAAAAATCATCTATAATTTCCAGCTTAATTAATGAACTATAAAGATACTCTAGATTATCTTTTCTCTCAACTCCCAATGTACCAAAGAACAGGAGAAGCTGCTTATAAAAAAGATATCGGGAATATTATTGAGGCATGTACAATATTAGATAATCCTCATAAGAAATTTAAAAGCATTCATATTGCCGGAACTAATGGAAAGGGCTCCACTGCTCACATCATATCTTCAATACTTCAAGAAGAAGGATACACTGTAGGACTGTATACTTCTCCCCATCTAAAAGACTTTAGAGAAAGAATACGAATTAACGGCATAATGATTAGTGAAAATGATGTTATAAATTTTGTTAGCAAAAACAAAAATCAATTTGAAAAAATTAAAATGTCATTTTTTGAATATACTGTTGCAATGGCATTCAATCATTTTGCCAATAAAGTAGACATTTCAATTATAGAAACTGGTCTTGGAGGCAGATTAGATAGTACTAATATTATTACCCCTGAAGTTTCAATAATTACAAATATTGGGTATGATCATATAAACTTACTTGGAAAAACATTAGAAAAAATTGCCTTTGAAAAAGCAGGAATTATAAAACAAAGTGTACCTGTTGTTATTGGAAGAATTCAAAAAGAAACTAAAAATGTATTTTTAGAAACTGCAGATAAAAAGGGAGCTCCTATTTCGTTTTCAAAAAAATATAACTACGCTACTAAATCTCTTAAAGGAAATTATCAAACAGAAAATATCAATACAGCTGTAAGCGCATTAAAAATTCTGGACTGGA
>CALKMQ010000056.1 GCA_938092125.1 uncultured bacterium | reverse complement strand
CTGTGCTCTGTTCATGGTCTGAACACTCAAACGCTTGTTTCCTGGAAGCCACTTTACCCTACATAAATATTCAAAAGGATCTAGGTCAACCCATTTCAGTTTTGAACTAGTTAATTCAATAATCCCAAGTTTGACAACTGGGTTCTTTGTCCCAGCTTTTGGGTATCGCTGAGTGATAAGCTCAGATTCTGCTGGCTTCCAATGCACATAATGCATCTTTGTCACCTCAGATTCATCGGTGTTTAAGAAAGCAATCGCCTTGGAATCATCTGACCACCAGTACCCAAGATCTTTTCTCCCGAATATTTCTTCCCAATAGACCCAAGAAACCGTTCCATTTAAATTGGTTTCTGAACCACTAAAGGTGATTCTTTTTTCTTTTTGTGTTCGTATATCATAGATATAAATATCATTATCTCTTACAAACGAAATTTTCTTGCCGTCTGGTGAAAACCTGGCTGCTTTTTCTTCTGATTTTGTATTCGTTATCCTGCGGTAGCTTTCATTTGGTATGTCTAAAATGTAAATATCTTCTTCAAAAAAGTAGATACCGTGATTACCCGTTGAGCTAAACGAACTCGGCCATTCTATGTACATAGATGTATCGGTTCTCCCTACTGCACTTAAAATAGATTTAGAAATTTTTTCACTATTAACAACAGGAACCATTTTCGTTGAGGAACTTGGATTTATTTTAAGTAGCGTGCGCTCTTCTTTTGGTTTACGCATATCCATCAAGTACAATGTGTTATCATTGATCCAAGCGGTATTGTAACTAGCGCCTACCATCCTACCTTCATCTGAATAAATCCAATCAATATCAAATTTTTCTTCTTTTATTTCATTACTACAGGCTTGAAAAAGAAATAACGGTAACAGGGTATATTTTAATAAAGCTCTCATTTGGTTTCCTTTCAAATTCTAACGGCAGTTGACAATAAAATATAAACAATATGATTATACGTACCTTAATTAACAACAGAAAAACTGGTTATTTATTCGTTATCAAAACTTGAAGTAATATATGCCTATGAAATTCTTTAGAGATGTGTTTAAAACAAGAGACATAACAAATTCAAAAAGGATAGACTTTACCCCTTACAACATTATGGTCATTATAGTGAGACTACTTATTATCGCTTTTATCTTTTTAACTGTGAGCCGTTACGTAGGTATTTAGCGTTGGATCAAAACACATTTAAAGAGCCCATAATTTCTCCTGCTTCTGATCGCTCGATCATGATTCAGTTTAACGCGGAGATATCAGAATATATACATCAGCAAGTTCATTTTTACAGCACTCTTTTATTAGAGGATCACGAAGATAAAATTAGCAATCTTTCGCCTGCCTATAACTCCATATTAGTCCGGTTAAAAGAAGGTATCTCTTTGTGGCGAACCATCGCAAAACTAAAACAACTTTTTAGCGAGAATCATGAAATAAAAGTCGCTGATAAAACCAGAATCAAAATACCGGTTTGTTATGAAGGTGAATTTGCACCTGATCTCGCTCGCGTTGCCTCTCATACAGGGTTAAGCATTGAGCAAATCATTCATAAGCACACAACTGGAAAATATTTAATTTACTTTTTAGGCTTCTCTCCTGGGTTTCCCTATGTCGGTGGTATGGACCAAAACCTTGAAACACCTAGGTTAGAATCTCCGAGAACCATCGTGCCCGCGGGATCTGTTGCTATTGGAGGAAAACAAACTGGCATATACCCAATTCAAAGCCCTGGAGGCTGGAATATCATTGGTAGAACACCGCTAACTCTATTTAATTGGAGTCAGGTTAAAACGCCAGCGTTACCCATGGGAGCAACCATTGAATTTAAGTCCATCACCAAAGAAGCATTTCACGATAACCAGGAGTCATTGTTTTGAAGATAACGGTGATCAAGCAAGGATTTCAAGACCTAGTACAAGACCTTGGTCGTGATGGCTATACTCACATTGGCATTTCACCAACAGGAGCCGCCGATAAAGTATCGATGAAAATAGCAAATCTTTTCCTAGGTAATCATATTAATGATGCCGTTTTGGAGATAACGCTTTTTGGCGGGACGTATCTTTTCGATATGCCAACGACAATCTGCCTTTCTGGAAGTCATTTTCCAGCAACAATTCGAGGAGAAGAAGTTCCTTTTAACAAGCCTATAACTATCTTAAAAGGAGACATTCTCTCTATCGGTGGATCCACCTCAGGGGCAAGGTGCTATCTTGCAGTTCAAGATGGTTTTAATGTAGCAGACTTACTTGGTAGTAGCTCTACACATTTAATGTCTAAATCGGGAGGATTTAGAGGAAGAAACCTGCAAAAAGAGGACCAACTAGCCTATAACGAGCCTGAAAAACGATATTTCCCAATCGATCGAAAGTTTCCAATTGATTATAACCGTTCTATCATTCGAGCAACTCCTGGCTTGCAGCATTCCCTGTTTGACAAACCTACACAAGAATTATTTTTCAGTAAAGAATACACCGTATCTCATCAATCCAATCGCATGGGAATCCGTATCCATGGGCCTAAAATACAAAAACGAACACCCGAGGACATGATAACCGAGGGTTTACCATTGGGCGCAGTGCAGGTTACAGGCGATGGTGATAGCATTATTACGTTTGTTGACCATCAAACAACAGGTGGCTATCCAAAAATTGCAAATGTGATTGCAGCGGACATGCACAAAGTTGGTCAATTAAGGCCAGGAGATATGTTTACATTTGAACTTATTACCATGGACAAAGCAGAGACGCTTTATCTCGCTCAGGAGCAAATACTTAAATAATGATCGATATTAATTGCGATATGGGAGAAATAAATACGCTTTTAGACAATGGAACATATGAAGCTTTAATGGACCATGTCACCTCAATCAATATAGCTTGCGGCGGTCATGCTGGTGATGAAAAAATGATACGAGCCATGGTTAAGGCCGCAAAAGAAAAAAAGGTCAAGATTGGCGCACACCCTAGCTACCCAGATCGTAAGAACTTTGGTCGATATGAAATGGACATTACCAATGAAGAGCTGTCTACTTCAATCCTAGAACAAATTACCAGAGTGATGGATATTGCTACCGAGCAGAATTATTCAATTAGTCATATGAAACCACATGGCGCTCTTTATAACAAAGCAGCAAACGATGAAAGTTTAGCAACTTTAATCGGTGAGGTCATTAAATCCATCAACCCCTCCCTGCCGGTTATGTGTTTGGCTGGCTCTAAGATGGTTTCAATTTTAGAAGACATGGGACTAAATGTATTACGTGAATCCTTTGCTGATAGGACCTACGAAGCAGATGGAAGCCTACGGAAAAGAACTTTAAGTAATGCTTTAATATTAAGCTCTCAAACAGCTTCATTGCAGGCATATAACATATCAAATAATAATAAATTAGTTGCTCACGATGGAACAGAAATTACCATTCAATCGGAGACGCTGTGCATTCACAGTGATACACCTGATGCTTTAAAAATTGCAAGTGCCGTAAACAATAAACTAAATAGGAGTCAATGATGCGTTCATATTTCCAAGGCCTAATAACAGGCGCCATACTGGTATTTTCTTTATTCATCTTCATGGGGCAGCAAGACCTTCAAAAAGCGGAAGAGCGCGCTAACAACAGGTTTGATGAGATCGTGAAAGCAATAGAAATCATTTATGCAGAGATTGGCTCTACATCAGATCATCATTTCGTAAAGTTAAATGAAGTGGAAAAAAAGATTGGTCACATGGAAACGCTGGTTGTCGAAATGTTCAACTACGGCATTAAATGCAAATTATAATTAATTAACTTTTTATAATTGCAGCTGCTAAGAGGAGCCCTGCGCAATTTGCAATCATATCTTTCACGCTAAAAAATCCGTTTTTTCCCCTGGAGTCGTTTAATTCTTTCGAAAGCCCTGCAACAAAACTTAATGCCGTGGAAACAGGCAGAGACTCTGACTCCGTATTCTTAGATTTATTGACCAGAACGTACTGACAACCTAGCGATATCAAACAGCTGTAGGTGAAATGCTGCGCTTTATCTACAGCAAACCACTTATCTACCCTTTTTACTTTTTGCTTTTGCTCTAACTTCGGTTCAACACCACTGTTATCCTGAGCGTTCATAATACAAGCGCATATAACGAATGCGCTTACAATAATTTTTTTCATTTTCCGTTATTGATTATGACCTTAGAGGTCGTTTGTGTGGTCTAATGTCATTTTCCAAGACCCATCCACTTTAACATTATGTGTAGACCAATATCCCTCTCGCTCCATCGTCACTCCTTCTTTTGATGTACTTTTTACTTTCCATTTACCATAAGCAAAAGCTCTGTTACCAAATACTTGCGCTGATATTACTTCTGCGCTATGATTAATTGACTCTGAACTTCCATACCAATCTATAAAGTCTTGTTTGATTTTATCGAGACCTTGAATTGGAGAAAGTCCATTCCCATTTACAATCGCATCTTCAGCGTATAAAGACATACTCCCAGCCACATCCATTGTATTTGCATACATTGAATATTTATCACAAATATCTTTTTGATATTCTGCTTTAAAATCACCATTCGCGCTGCTTACATCAACCTCTACACAATTAACCAGCATAGCCAAGCTCAACACTATTATGGATTGTTTCATTGGAATCTCCTTTGTTTTCTGCAATCAATCTAATGACGGAAATAACAAAAATTCAGAGGTTTAAGTAGTTTTTTTATATAATTTTAAAAGAAGATATGATAAGGTTGTTTTACAGCATAATTAATATAAAGTAGTACATTATATAAAATAGTTTAAATATTTATATTAAATATTTTAAAAATCAAACTTTAACTGAAAACTAACCTCTTCTTCTTTATTATTATCTTTAGAGTATAAATTAGAAATAGCAATCCCAAGCAACCGTACAGAGCGTTCGATTTTTTTTTGATAGATTAATTCTTCGATGACCGGAAAGAATTCGTGTTTCTTTGATATATAACTTTCAATCGTCTTGCTTCTTGTTTGACTTGTAAAATCATTGTATTTCAATTTTACGGTAATAGTCCTACCTTTATTTTTTGATTTAATCATCCGTCTTTCAAGCTCGTCAGCAATACTTTCAAGTTCATCAAGCATAAATGCCTCAGACTTAATATCTTTTGAGAACGTTCTTTCTGCTCCTACAGACTTGCGTATGCGACTAGGGTTTACGGGACTATCTTGAATACTTCGGACTATTTTATAGTAATGGCTTCCTGCTTTTCCGAAATAAGCTATCAGCTTATCTTTATCTAGTTTGCGTAAATCAGCACCGTAATAAATACCGAGATCGTTCATCTTTTTTGCGGTAACCTTACCAACACCAAAGAATTTCTTTATCTCGAGCGTATCAATAAACGCATCTACCTGAGAAGGATGAATCGTCTTTTGCCCATTGGGCTTATTGACCTCTGTCGCGACTTTTGCTATAAATTTATTAATCGAGATACCGGCTGATGCAGTTAGGCCTGTTTCCGAAGTAATTCTAGCTCGTATCTCTTTTGCGATATCTGCTGCTAGTTCTACATTTTTTTTGTTTTCGGTAACGTCCAAAAAAGCCTCATCGAGTGAAAGCGGTTCAATGAGGTCCGTGTAATCGGAAAAAATATCCCTTATTTGACCTGATATTTCTTTATATCTATTGAACCTTGGTTTTGCAAAGATAAGGTCCTTACACCTCTTTTTTGCAAGAACAGAGGGCATCGCAGACCTTACGCCAAATACTCTGGCTTCATAGGAAGCTGCCGCGACAACGCCTCTTTCTTTACTTCCACCAACAGCTACGGGCTTACCTCGAAGACTTGGATTGTCTAACTGCTCCACAGAGGCAAAAAAGGCATCCATATCGATATGGATGATTTTTCGTATGATCTTTTTCAAAAGGGAAAGGTAAAAATGTGAGGATTACAATAAGCTGAGATCAACTTAGTGAAGAGAACCTACTGGTTCCAGTAGAGCTTTCTTTTTAGCTTATTAGATAAGCTTTGCACTTCGGTATGTCTAAGCTTGATGCCTAGTAGTGCTTTTGATTCCTTCACAAACTCATGAAATGGAATACGCAAAACGGATGTCTCTCCTGACGTTAGCGATTTTTCTCCGTCTGGAGTGACGATGATGATCATTCCTGTATGCGCTTTTAATTTTTCAATGTCTTCTTTTGGCTCTTGCTCATGATAACCAAGTCTAGTCTCAATAATTTTATCCCAAAAGTAAAATTCGGGTACTGTACTTTTTACCTGCTGCTTGCAAGAGAACTGATTTTCTTTGGTTACTCTTTTCGGATTTTTCAGTTCCGTAAAATTGTATTTCTTGAGCATCGCATGGAAAAAAGTATGAAATGCATTTTGCATACTTTCTCTTGTTTTAAGCTGATTCGTAAATGATTTAAGGTCCACACCCACCTTAAGAAGTCCCGCAGTCCAGTAGCCATACTTTGCACAAATAGCATGATAGAGACCTTTTTCGTGGGTTGATGAATACTTACCAAGGAGTCTGTTCTCTCCTGTATTTAGTGATTCTTCTACGAGCCTTCTAACATTTTCATATATAACCTCAATCTTCCATGGATCATCTAGCTCATCGTGATATAAAGAGTCTAGGTCCTTGACTGGAAGTCCAAGATTTTCCATAAAATCAATATAGCTTCCTTTTCCAAGCTCGGTCATTTGATCTAGTACTTCAGCTTCATTTTCGTCATTTTCTAAATATTTTCGCGTAATTCTT
>CALKMQ010000055.1 GCA_938092125.1 uncultured bacterium | reverse complement strand
CCGACTGATTACAAATCAGTTGCTCTACCAGCTGAGCTACGGTGGCAATTCAATTCTTTGATAATTATCAATTAGCTACACTGATTTTTATGTTTAAAACATAAATAGTACAATTTTATTATTAAAATAGACCTACAGCCTGATAACTTACAGATAAGTATTTACTATTTACAATTATTTTTGTCAAAAAGTTTTAAACCCCTTATATCATTACTTTAAACCTAATTGAACAATCTTTTTAATTAGATTATTAAATGAAATGCCTGAGTTTTCTGCAGCTATAGGAAGCAAACTAGTAGATGTCATTCCAGGAAGAGTGTTTAGTTCTAAAAAATAATGATTATTATTATCGTCAATTATATAATCTACTCTTCCATAGCCTCGACAACCAAGCAATTCAAATATCTTAATTGTATCAATATTAATTTTTTCTTTTAAACCATTATCAAGCTCTATGGGGCATTTATAATTAGTCATTCCTGGCGTGTATTTACACTCGTAATCATAGAGTTTATGCTTTGGGAAAATTTCTACAATAGGCAATACCTCATTGTTTAAAACTCCTACCGTAATCTCTCGACCTCTAATATATTCCTCAATTAATACATTTGAATCAAATGAAAGACTATGATTTATTGCTTCCTCTAATGATCCGCCTTCATTAACATATGAAAGACCAAAGGTACTACCTTGAGCATTTGGCTTGACTATGCAAGGATAAAAGGCTTGATTGACATTAACATCTTCTTTGAATTCAATCCAATCAGGAGTGCGAATATTATTTTCTCTAGCTATTATTTTACTTTTTATTTTATCCATGCAAATTTGTGAAGAAAATGAATCCGACCCTGTAAATAAAATATTATTTTGCTCGAACCACTTTTGAATTGCTCCGTCCTCCCCAAATGTTCCATGCAAACCGTTAAATACGATGTCGATACCTCTTAACAGCTGTAAGAAGTCCTTGTAATTATCGTCAAAAACGATAGGATAGACCTCAAAACCGTTTGCTAAACACGCTCTAACAACGGCTTCACCTGTTTTTATTGAGACATCTTTTTCAGCGCTAGAGCCGCCCATTATAACTGCAACTTTCATGTTATCAATTCAATCGCACCAAACATTAAATTTTTAGAAATATAATCAGGTTTTTCCTTTTCATGGAAACTGTTTTTATATTTTTCTCCTTCTCCGGATAAAACCAACATTGATTCCATACCTAATATCTTTGCGGGCAAAATATCCGTTTTCGAATCACCAATCATTAAACACCTAGAAAGATTAAGACAGTATTGATTTGAAGCTTCAACAAACATTTCGACACCTGGCTTTCTCCTTTCTGATGCATTGTCTGGGTGGTCAAAACAATAATAAATATCTAATAATTCAAGATTGTTTTTTGAAAATTCTTCAAAAATATATTTATTTATTTTTATTAAATCTTGCTCCAGAATCAATCCCCTAGAAACCCCTGACTGATTTGAAATAATCATAAAATTATTAGTTAATTTTTTTAGCATATCTAAAGCCGAAACAGCAAAGTCAAAAAACTTAAAATCTTGTAATTTAGAGATATATCCAGGATCTGTGTTTATGGTGCCATCTCTATCAAGAAAAATGCAATCATATTTTTTACTCATTACTAAAAATTTGCCTTATTGATTGAACCAAATTTTAGGCCACTTTTGATAAAATAGAACGACCCTACCAACATGTAGGGTATGTAATTAGATGCATGAGAAACTATAGCGTAAGTCAAAGATAAATCTTTGGAAACAAAAAATAACAATGTCAATGTATATGTTATTCCAGCCTCATAAGTACCCAATCCTCCAGGCAAAGCTGGAACAGCTACTATAATCGCACCCATCAAAAGAACAATAAAAACTTTATGAAGACTTAACTCAATGTGGCATGACTCTATTAGCCACATTGTCATTATAAAATAGCATGTCCATATTAATATAGTACAGAATATGATTTTAAGAAAATGTTGCGTCTTGAAAATTAATTCTAGTCCTTTAAATATTTTACCTACGATTACTATTATTTTATCTTTGATAGATTTATTTAGAAAACTAAATGATAAAACAATGCGTTTCCAATTTATAAATTTTAATAAAATCAGAACGCTCACTATAATAAAAGTAACTACTACAAAAGCAACAATCCAATATTGTATTGTTTGGTTTTCAATAGGAATAAATGGCAAAAAGAAAACTAATAAAATAAAAACTGTAATTGCATCTATTACCCTCTCTAACATAACGACTCCAAAAGATTCTGAAGTTTTAATATCATTGCCTTGAGAAATTGCAAAAGCTTTTAACAACTCACCTAATCGAAATAAAAGAATACCATTACCAAAGTAACCTATCATTGTCGCTCCAAATAAATGATGCGTCGATATATCAGTATCTAATGGCGATATGATATACTTTAATCTTTTCGCTCTTATAATGCATGATAACATAAGAATCGATATTGCTAATACTAGCTTAAAAAGATTTACAGACATTATGTGGCGAAACAGCTCAGAAAATTCAATACTTTCAAAGGCATAGTACAAACCAATGAAGCTTAAAAAAACTAGAATTAATACTTTATAATGCTTAGCCACGTAAATCAATTATATCAAAATTTTCAACATTTAAAGTCGGCATCGAAAAGTCATCAATCAAATCAATAGAGTTAACTTCTATCGATATCAAATGATTTTGACCAATATTTAAATTCAGACTTTGCATAAGACCAGTTTTATTATTGAAAGAAAAAAAACCATCAAAGCCTAATTGAGTGACAACAAAATAATAATTAAAGTCCCGATTAGATTTATCAATGAACTCAATCTGTTTTTTATTGCCTGATAGTATTGTCATTAAACTAATGTTATTATTATTTATTGAATTTAAAAGCACTTGTTTTGTTCTAAAATTTTTTGTGGCGATTTGATCAACCTGGGCATATATCTCAAGGTCCTCAGACTGATAAAAATACTCATCTGAACCAATGAAGTAACAGACGCCAACAGATTCAAAAACACTTCCAAACTGAGTTTGAGTATATTTTATATTAAATGCAACTGTACCGGGATTTTCCAACATTTCATAGAATTCATCGATATGGTTTGCCGCTGCAAAATCAAATAGGATAAAAATCAATATAAAAGAGGTAACTATTTTCAAAAAAATCAGCCTTTTATAATTTCTAAATAGGACTCATCAACTAGAACTTCTCTTGCTTTACTCCCCGTAAAAGGCCCAACAATACCAGACTGCTCCATTTCATCAATTAATCGCGCTGCCCTTGAATAACCTACTTTTAACCGTCGCTGCAGAAGAGATATTGAACCCTGTTGGTGCGTTACTACAAGAGCTATGGCATCATTAAACAGTTCATCGTTGGAACCTTCATCGCCGCCTCCATATTCATTATGGAGAGATTCGCGAACAGATGGCAAAATATTACTTTCGGACTTAGGCTGTTCAATAACATGACCCATAATTGCTTCTATCTCTTCTAAGGTTAAAAATGCATTATGCATTCTAAAAACATCAGAACTACCGGTTCCAAGGTGTAACATATCACCTCTACCAATTAATTTATCTGCTCCAGGCTGATCAATAATAGTCCTTGAATCAATTTTACTAGCAACTTGAAATGCGATTCTTGAAGGAAAATTTGCTTTAATAACGCCTGTTATAACATCAACGGAAGGTCTCTGGGTTGCGATCACTAAATGAATCCCTACAGCTCTAGCTAACTGAGCAAGCCTTGCAATGGGAGCCTCAACATCTTTGGCAGATAGCATCATTAAATCAGCTAATTCATCTACAACTAGAACGATGTAAGGCATAATTGTTTGATTGGTTTTTTTCATCTTATCATTATATTCAGATATATTTCTTACAACAGCCTCAGCTAGAACATTGTAACGCCTATCCATTTCTTTTTCAAGTGCCCTCAATGAAAGGATAGCATTATCAACTGAGGTTACAATTGGCTCATCAATATCAGCCATTTTTAATAAATGATAACCTTCTAACTTTTTATATAAAGTCATTTCAACTTTTTTAGGATCAATCATTACAAATTTCACTTCATCCGGACTCGCATGATAAAGAATGCTGCATATGATAGTATTAATACATACAGATTTACCTGAACCAGTTGTACCAGCGATCAATAAGTGCGGCATTTTCCCTAAATCAAGAGTTGCGATTTCTCCTGATGTTGTTTTCCCGATAGCTAAGGTGAGCATGGACTCAGATTCAGCGAATTCAGGACTATTAACAACCGATTTAAAATAAACAGTTGCCGGATTTCGATTAGGTATTTCAATACCCACAGAAGATCTTCCAGGAATCGGCGCAATAACCCTAACACTACTAGCTTCCATAACTCTTGCTAAATCATCAGATAACTGGACAAATTTATTTACTCTTACGCCTTCTGCAGGCTCAACTTCAAACAAAGTTATAACAGGGCCTGGATGGACATTGACAACTTTACCCTCTACTCCATAGGTAGAAAGAGATTGAGTTAAATAATTTGCTCTTTCAACTAATTCATCCCTACTCAGAGTGTCTGAGATACTTACCGGGTCTGTAAGCAAATCAGATGAGGGAAGTATATATTTACGTTTTGGTTTTCTTCTATCTTCAATATCATCAATAACAACCTCCGCATTTTCAGCCATTTCTTCAATATTTAAATCTTCAGCTAGTTTTTGGGCAATCTCCTTCTCTTCAATTGAGTGTTCCTCAGTTGAGTGTTCCTCAGTTGAGTGTTCCTCAGTTGAAGGTTCCTCAGTTGAAGGTTCCTCAGTTGAAGGTTCCTCAGTTGGA
>CALKMQ010000054.1 GCA_938092125.1 uncultured bacterium | reverse complement strand
GCTGTTACTCAAATGGAAGATATCCCTTTTGGTTGGGCTAGAGTGTCTTCTGGAATTACTGTGAAGAAAAATATCGCAGATTTCTCAATTCCTTTGCTAGCTAAGACTGCGTTATCAGTTGGCGTTGGAGTGAACTCGCATAGCTCAACTCCTAGAGCGAGTGTTTCCATGGTGAAAGAACTTTTAAGCACTGATGATTTGACAGCAGAATTTGATGCAAGTAGTTTAGAAGACAAGCTAATCGATTACCTAAAAGACAATAAGATTGATAATAGTGGCGTTCATCTACAACTTGGATTAAGGTTTAAAATATTGGTCGTTGATTCGCATTTAAATTTTAGATACAATATGACAAAAGACGTTTATGAAGGTGAGAACGGATTTACTGAGATTCAGTTTAAATTAGGTATGGGATTTTAATTAGTAGGAAGGTTCTGATCTAAGAAAATAGATTTATTCATAGAGGCAAAAAATCTTTTAAAGAATTCTTGTTCGTGAATTCCACCAGATTCTAAAATTTTACCATCCTGCTCCAATTCACCGCTCGCACTAACACGAATATTTGTGTTATTTGAGCCAGACTCGTCGATATTTATCGTTACTTTATAGCGATAAATGCGCGGACCTTTTGGAGTGTCATCTTGATAATAATTGTTTACTGTTTTATTAGTTGAATTTGATGTGTGCCTAGATCGACTCCACCGCTTTGATGAGCTAGAACTATCATCATCATCGTCATCATTGTCATCATTGTCATCTCCAAAGATTGCATTTATAATTACAACAACAAAAACAACAAAAACAGCAAAGCCAAAAATTTTGGCACATGTTTGAGATTGTTCTTGTTTTGCTGTTTCTTCAGCATCTATCTCACCATCCATATTATTTTGAGTTGAAGGACCTGGTTCAATAGCATCTGATGAAACATCTGCTTTCTTTTTTTCGGTTGTTCTGCTCGCAGTTATTAATCCAACATCAGAATTAAGAACATCGATTGTATAATCTAAATCTTGTAGAGCATTGATTGATGCTTTGAGAGTTGTTTTAAAATTTGCTGAAAAATTTTGGGTCTGGAGAGTTCTGGATACTGCAGTTGGCGGCTTGTTCTGCGAATATACTATATTAGAACTTGATAAATATATAATAAGCGATAAAAGTCGAAGTTTACCTGGTATTGTTGAAGGACGTATTAAGCGCCGCATTGGTTAATATTTTAAACTTTGGTAAGTAAAATCTGAAACGAGTTTATTTTTATCAAATGTAATAATGACTGTAAGAGATTTAGATTCTGTATTTTTATCTGAATTTGATTGGACAGAATTTGTGGTCCCACCAAAGAGGAAAGTCCAAAACCCCCTTCCTAGTTGAGCTTGACCATATGTGGCTGAGGCATTGTTTGATAATGATTGAGATGTCCCAATTCTATCATAAGTCCAAACTTCATCTCCACTAGAATTTTTTGTTGCTATATTTGGCGAGCCTAATACCTCCAAGATTTCAGTTTGATTCATGCCTTTTTTAACCTGGCTTTGAACTTTTCCTAAGGTGAGTTTGTCTTTTTTCTCTACAGGGACTTCTATAATTATTGGTTCAGGAGGAGTGCAACTAAATATTACCATTGCAAATAATATTCCCATTAAGAAATTTTTCATGATATTTTAGCTCCTTCTATTTATTTTAAAACGTGAATCTATATATCTTTGTTTCAAAAAACTTTATTTTTTTAAAGTTCGTTTGTTATACAATGTACAGATCCGCCACTTAATTGGTACTGCGAAACAGGACATTCTTCTAGATTAATTTGTAATTCGCTTAATTTTTTAATTGCAAAACTATTTGAATATTTGGCTGAACTTATAAGTAATCCTGGAGATGAAAAACTATTTACTGCTAATGAACCTAATTTATTTTTAGAGCCAATAGAATCTTCTTGACCTATAGATATTAATTCAACATCGAACTTTTCTGTTAATTTTTTTAAGTTTTTAGTAGATTTTTTTGATATGAGCTCATCGCAAAAGACAACGGCTTTTAAATTTCCATATTTATCAAAAACAGTAGTAAAAACGGTATCTAAATGAAATGAGGAGGTTTCAATTATAATCAATTGATTAACATTTAAGAAAGAAGCAACTTCTTCTGCTCCCTTAATTGTATTTCTATTAATTCCACTAAATAAAATTTTATCTCTAGGACAAAAATAAAATTCTCCACCTTCTGCAAAAATATTATTTTTTGCGGGTAATTCTTTTAATTCATAGTTTAATTTTTCAAGATGATCTGCAATTAGTTTTGTTTCCGGCTGTCTATTTTTTTGAGAAAAATTTAAAATTAGTGCCTTTCCATTTAAGTCGCTTATAAAACCATCTCTTATAAAAACATAATCATAACCATATGTTGTTTTTTCTAATTTTTCAGGAAATGGGAATTCTATCACTTCAATTTTATTCTTTTTAAGAGTGTTAATTAAGTTGTTCCTTTCTTTGGTAAGTAAGGCTTGATTTGGGATTACCCCATTTTTCATGAATGGATTATCTTCGTAACTAATAATGCCCTCACCCCACCAAGGACTTTGCGGTAAACTGCTAATTGCTACTTTCATTTTATTAATTGTTTAATTTTTCAACTATGAGCAAGTTATTAATTTTCTTCCTTATTTCATTTCTAGTTATCCTATAAGGAGCTAAATCTCGTTCTTCAGAATCCCAGCTATGGAAAGGGTCTTTTATATTCCAGTGAATTCTGGTTCTTCCATTAGGAAAGTTAGGGCAAACTTGGTTCGCCTTTTCGCATACAGTTATAATAATCTCAATATTCTGCTCTAGATAGTTATTGACACTTTCAGACTTTTGATTATGTATATCTATGCCCCATTCTTTCATTACTTTGATTGCAGCTGGGTGTACTTTGGAGGGGTTACTACCAGCACTCAAAACATCAAAATTTTCACCAACGGCAT
This sequence comes from uncultured bacterium, assembly GCA_938092125.1. Lineage (GTDB taxonomy): Bacteria > Fidelibacterota > Marinisomatia > Marinisomatales > UBA1611 > TMED80. The sequence goes on along the minus strand of CALKMQ010000054.1, from coordinate 13,619 downwards.
CTCTCATTAAGCCTTCAGCCATTTGAGATCGGCAACTATTCCCAGTACAAATAAAAATAATCTTTTTCTTCATCTACAAATGATTAATTACAAATAAAATAAGCGTCTCCACTACTTTCTCGATTAATTATGTAAATAAGGTCAAAGAGATCAACCTCTGTATCAGAATTGACATCAATATTAGAATTAAAAAAATTATTGTTGATGATGTTCTCTATTATTAATTGCGAATTGGCATCTTCATAACAATTTAAAAACCAAATTCTCTTAATTAAAGTTGAATCTATAATGAACGGATTCGGGATGTTATTTTGATAATTTGCAATAGCGTATGTTCGTTCTAATTCTTTTTCATTAGCAGGGTCCTCTTTATGCCAAGTATATAACGTTTCTTTTTGAATATCGAAAAAGCTTTGGTTAGCTACATCATTATAGATGGTATAGAAATAAAATATACTTCTGGCTATATTACCTTTTACATCTTCTCTAGGTTCAAATTTTCCATTATCGTTGTCTACTTCAGAAAATTCATTGATGTACTGGCTGGGTATACTCGTCTCATAATAATCTGATCTCCACCATTTATCTGTCTCGTTATCATTAATATCTGCAAAAGGTTTGTTCCCACGAGATGAGTTGACGTTTCCCCTGCAAGGGTAAAGATGATGCAAATCACTTTTTTGTGGTTCAGACCCTGCTCCCATACTTTGTGGCCAAGAATGTTCACAGTTCATATTAAGCGCATTAGTTTGCGGTCTTGGATCTTGAGATGGATTTATTGTTATCGTATAATTAGTATAAATACCTTTCAAAGTATTATTGTCTTCTAAATCAATAACTGAATACATTTTATCTCTGGCTTGATTATATCCAAGAGTTGAAGATGTTTTATAATTTGCTATTAAGAAATTAAAAAGACTTGTTTTTGTAGTACCTGGCCCAATTAAAGATTGAGATATCAAAATACTCGTGGCAATCGAGAAGACTGTAATAATCTTATACATTCTAAATAATTTAAATTTATAATAATTAACAAAAAAGCATCGCATGAAAATATTTGACTTATTTTTATAACTGCACTATCTTGATTCCCTATAAAAAAATAATTGAGTAAATTTTATCATGGAAAACTTGCAATCTACATCCTTTTCTCCATTAATAAATGATCCAGTTGAATCGACATTTGGATTAACTATAAATGATTTAAATAAATATTTACCAGCGCTTCAAACTGTTGATGATATAATTATGAATGCAGAAAGTATGAAGGAAGGGGTTTTTTGGACTGAAGGTTTAAAAGGTCTAAAAAAAATCCCTGAACAATCTATTGATTTGATAATAACAGAGCCACCAAAAGAGCCATGGATAAATCTAGATGATAGAGGACAACAACTTACTCTCCAAGAATATTATGACTGGAACCATGAATGGCTGCTAGAGGCAAGTCGAGTTTTAAAAAATACTGGTGGAATTTATTTATTATGCGATTGGACTCGCTCAAATATGTATAGTGGCTTACTAAATGATAAGTTTATTATTCAAAATAGAATAACGTGGTACAATAGATTAGCAAAGAATGATAATCAAAACCTGACATGGAAAAATCAATCAGGTGATATTTGGTTTGCTACTAAAAATGAAGATTTTTTATTTAATAATAATGCTACTAGTTTAAAATCAGAGAGGAGACTGCTTTTAAATGATAGAGAAAGAAAAGCGCAAACTAATTTTTGGTTTGACATACCAGCAGCGACAAATAAAAATGCAAGATATTCAAATAAATTATACTCAAAAATCTTAGATGCAAGTAGCTTCAAATTAAATTGGGTTTTAGATCCTTTTATGAAAAATGGAGATATAGGAGTATCGTGTAAAAAAGCAGGCCGTCGTTTTATTGGCTTTGAGGCGAATAAAGATTTATCACTGATGTCAATGAAAAGAATAGACCAAAATGAGAACTAAGTAGGCATGGATTATACTGAAAAAATAAAACAAGATATGTACCTAGCCATGAAAGCCAGTGAAAAAGTAAAAGCCAACATACTTCGTTCTCTTCTTGCTTCGCTTAAAAAAAAACAAATTGAAGATAAGGACACTTTAAGTGAAGAAATATTTTATACCATTGTAAAAAAAATGGCAAAACAGCTTAAAGAGTCTATGGAATTATATTATGAAGCAGGTAGGAAAGAATTGGCTGAAACAGAAAAATCTGAATTAAAAATTATTCAAGAGTATCTTCCAAAACAGCTTTCTGAACAAGAGACTTTAGAGCTAATTAAAACTGTTATCATTCAAATTTCAGCAAAATCTATATCTGATATTGGTAAAGTAATGTCATTAGTTATGCAGCAAAGCGGCGGAAAAGTAGATGGTGGGATAGCGAAAAGAATTGCCAAGCAATTATTGCAATAAATGGGATGGTTTTTAGATGGCCTTGCGATCTCTTACATCCTTTTTAACGGTTTTATAGGATACAATAGAGGGCTAGTAGATGAGTTTGGAAGACTAGTCACATTAGTTTTATCAATTTTAATTGCCACAAGTAAAACGGTGTATTTCTCTAATTTGATTTTAAAAAACATGAGCATTGAACCATGGTCATCTACTTTGATTGCTTTTTGTCTATTATTTTCGGCGGTATTAATATTTGGAAGAATATTAACAAGGTTGTTTAAGATTGCTCTTTTATCTAAATCTAATATCTGGATGAACAATATATTGGGCTTCTTCTTCGCTAGTATAAAAGGATATTGTATTATTTGTGTGTTTTTTTGGATAATTAGTATTTTACCTTTAGACAAATGGACAATCATAATTGAACAAAATTCAAAAGTAGTTCAAACTACCAATCATTTTAGAATTAGTATTATAAGTTTTTTTGGTTGGGAAGACCCTGTCTATTACAGTGAAAGCTTTTTAAGAAAGTTAGTCCAGCCCTGATGCCAAAAATTCCGCAAAATACGATTGATAAGATTCGAGATTTAGCAGATATAGTTGATGTTATCTCTACAGAGATTGAGCTTAAAAGAAGAGGGATAAACTATTTTGGTGTGTGTCCGTTTCATGATGAAAATACTCCATCATTTAGCGTTTCTCCATCGAAGCAAATATATCATTGCTTTGGCTGTGGAAATGGTGGAAATGTATTTACTTTTATTATGGAATTTCAAAAATTAACATTTTTCGAGGCTATTAAATTTTTAGCGAATAAGTACAATGTAGTTTTAGAGATTGCAAATAGTAATTCATCTTCGAATGAATATTCATTTTTAAAAAAAATTCATGAGGATTCTACTATTTTATTTCAACAGAATTTATTTTCCGATGCTGGTAAAGGGCCGTTACAATATTTAATGGATAGAAACCTTAGTGAAAGTGTAATAAAAAAATTTAGAATCGGATTTGCTTTTGATAGTTGGAATAACCTCTACAACAAAATCAGTTTCGATTACAAAGATAAATTTCAAAATATAATGAAAACCGGTCTGTTCATTCGCTCTGATAAGGGGACCTTTGATAGATTTAGATCAAGAATAATATTTCCGATATTTCACCAATCTGGGGAAGTAATTGCCTTTGGTGGAAGAGATTATAAGAAGAACGACCTTGCAAAATATTTAAATTCTCCTGAAACAGCTATTTACCAAAAAAGCAATACTTTATATGGTTTACATATAACAAAAGATGATATAAGAAAAAAAGGTTATGCCATTCTTGTAGAAGGTTATATGGATCTTTTACAATTATACCAAGCTGGAATAAAACCGGTAGTTTCAGTATCGGGAACTTCGTTAACAAAAAACCATGCTAACCTAATATCCAAACATGTCAAAAAAGTTATCTTACTTTATGATGGAGATTCAGCTGGCGCGAATGCGGTCCTACGTGCAGGCTTTATTCTCATTCAGGCGGGCATAGAGGCTTATGTTGTTCGCCCCCCGGATAAACTAGATCCGGATGACTGGCTATTGGATAAGGGTCCTGATGATTTAAAAAAAGTTATTCAAAGTCCCATGGAGTTTCTTGATTTCCACCTTGAATTTCATAAAGCAAAAAAGCTTAGAGGTGTTCAAAAAAGTGATTATCTACATGATATTATAGGAAATATTAAAACTATAAATGATTCAATCATTAAAAATGAAATAATTAGAGACCTCGCAGAAAAAATGAGAATACAGGAAATAGATTTGTTGCAAATACTTAACTTGAAAAGAAACTTTAATAAAGCAGAAATTGTTGATGTAGGTCATAATTTATTTGAGTTCAAAACTAAATTGCAAAGAGCAGAATTAGAATTAATCAAAATTCTTATTAATTCAAATTTTAAGGCAAGAAAAGTGTTGAAAAAAAACATTGTTCTTGACTTATTTTCTCATGAGTTACTTATCAAGATTATAAGTAAAATACTTGATGATGAAACAATCGAAAATTCTAAACTTGTAGAACATTTTCCAGAAAAAAAAGAACGTGAATTTATATCACAGCTTTTAATGGAAGGAAAAGAAGAGGATTATTCTGAAAAAATCATTACAGATTGTATTAAAACAATTAAGTCGATTGCTATTAAAGATAGAATTGAAGATCTTAGATTTGTAATTCAAGCCAATGAAAAATCAGGAGAAGACACATCAAAAGAATTAAAAGAAGTAATGAAGCTTCAAAAAGAACTTATAGAGTACCGTCAATGAGGCATTGGATATTTGTATTGATCTTTTCAACTCTTCTTGGCAATATGAATGCTCATCAGGTTCAACTTGTTACTCACCATGAAAAAGAAAACGGCGTTCTTATAAGGATAGTTGTTAGTAATATACCAGAAGTTGATGATATCGCAGGCTGGGTTGGGCAAGAAAATTGGTTCTACTTAACTTTAAATAAATCTGTTTTTGCTGAAAACGTTTTGGAAAGTCTTAAAGCAAGCTCACCAATTTTAGAGATTGAAGGAATTCAAAACCCTGAATCTGTCCAAATAGGTTTTTTAATGGAGAACTATATTTCTGATTTTGAAATATTTCATTCACCTTCAAACAGAGTATTTTTAGTTCATCTTTGGCATAAGCTTGATGTTGAAAATATTGCAGATATAAAAAAATCTGAAAATAAAAACAATAATAAAATATTTTCACTGATTGATCAAAATAAAAATCGGAAACCTTTTTATGAATCTTTCATCGATGCTCGTGAAAAGTATGGGCCTGAAAAATATTTTGTTTGGTATAATAATTGGTACAGTACGGAAGATGAAATAACTAGTTCAACTGATACTGCAAACAAAAGTAAAAAGAAAAGTAAAGGTAAAACAGATATATGGGAAAAACATTGGTCGGGAGGTAGTTCCTTAGAAAAAAAAGATCTATCTTATGGTCCGCCATTGCCTGCGGGATTAGAAACATCCAATACTGCTTTTCAAAAGACTGATATTAAAAAAACACAAGAAGAAGTTCTAAATAAGAATGAGGTTTCTAAAAATATTTCAGAAAAAAAATTAAATGATTTAAAAAATGAAATAATTGAAAGAAAAAAGAAGCTAGTCGAAAAAGAAAATAAGCTTGTTAGTAAAAAACCTAAGAAAATCAAACAAAAAGTAAAGCCTAAGGTTATAAAGAAAAATAATTCAGAAGATCTAGCGGCATATGCAATCGAACCAAATCTTACAAATAGAAAGACATATCTTAAAATAGGTTGTAATCTTACCGGCGTAAATGTATATCTCGATGGTCGCAGAGTAGGGAAGACACCTTTAACAAAAAGGTTGCCTGTTTCTTCCGGTTGGCACAGAATAAGAATTGATGTTCCTGGAGCAAAAAAATTCAATAAGTCCGGGATCCCAAATCCAGACTTTAGAGATGTTTTTGTTACGAAAGGTAGAACTCAAAAAGTGACTTTTAACTTTCTAAATGATGAAGAACAGCCTGGATAAATTGTCTAAGAATTTTTTGACTCCCATTAGGTTTCATAAATTACTTATTTATATTTTATTTATCGCGAGCTTAAACGGACAATTCAATTCAAATATTGTACATATTGATATTATATCAGAGCCCGAAAAAGTAGAAACTTCAATTATTTTTGATGAAATCATTGATAGGGATGATGTGTCTGGCTGGATTGATCGTAATAATTATTTTACATTAAGTTTGTTCAATGTTTCATTAAATACAGACAAAGTAATTTCTGATGAGTATAAGTATCCTCTCCTTTCTGTTGAATCCGCAAATACAGATGGTTCCGTACAAATAGTATTTAATACGGCAAAAAAAATAGAATCTTATCAATTAATTCGTCATTCGAAAGATAAAAACCTTTTAGTTATTTTAAACTATGGTAAAGATCAAGAAGAAAAAAAAGATGAAGGTGCCCTAGTCCAATCTTTTATAGTCGAAGAATTACCAGATACTTTTGATGTAATGAAAGATCGTTGGAGGCATCCTAAAAATTGGAAAGAAGCTAGAGAACGTTCAAGTATAAGAATATTATGTGATACAAAAGACTTACCAATATATGTTAACAATCAACTTGTTGGAAAAACTCCATTAGAATATGCAGTTGATGTGCTTCCGGGTTGGCACCAAGTTGGTTATTTCCCTACTGATCCAGCGTTAACTCCTCAACCGAAATCTCCAAAAGAAAAAATGATGGATAATATACTAAGGATGGGGGTTCTGGATGTGTATGTTGAGGAGGGTAAAGAGCAAGAAATAGTACTTAATTACCAGAGTTTAGATCAGGATGTTTTAGCGTTTCAAAAAAGTATCACTGCTGGCAGTTGGATTGGGTTTAGTTTGTTTTTTTTACTAGTTGTGCTTACGAGTTGGGGGATAGCATAAAAAAGCAATTTTTTCTATGGTTTTTATTAAGCACTCTTTTTTTACCGATTCAAAATGGTGTTTTTTCTCAAACAAAAGAGCAAAGAAAAGTACCTAAAAGACTTGTTAAGGGCAAGTCGCTCTATTACTCTTATTGGAATCCATATAGAAGAAAATTAGACAATAAACAGAGTCGTGATTTTTTCATATCAGTTCCATACTTTGAAGCTGTAAAAAATAAGCAGGGAAAAATCAAAATTGTAGTCAAGTATAGTTCTAAAAATGAGAAAATTGATTCTTGGCACCTCGTATGGAACCGAAAAGGGGATCGGTCAGAATACCAGGTTAAATTTCATCAAAAAGGTGAAATAACAAGGCTAGATAGTTTGTTATTTTCCCATAAGCTAAGTGAGGTGAAGCCTGGCTGGAGAGCTAAAGTGAAAAGCAAAAAAGATGGAAGGCCCTTAAGGTATGATGTATATGATGAAAATGGAATTAGGTTGTATTTTTACAGATTCCATTACACGCAAAGATCTGATTCAATTTTATCTATGGAAACAATACAATCATCCTATTTTAGATCAGATAGTACATTGGTCGGTAGGCATGTTCTTTTCATGGAAAATGGAGAATGGTTAAGAGAAATTCACTTTAAAAATTCAAAAAATGATTTAGAGGGTATAACCAGATTTGATGTTTCCTTAGTTAATGAGGAAACAGTTATAACTAGGTTAGACAAAGAAGGTAAAGAAATAGGAAGTAGAATCATTCAATTATCGTACCCTGACCAATTATCCTACAAGTTTGAATGGAAACCAGATACAGTCTTAATTGTAGAGAATATAGAAATTAAAATGGATACTATAACAACATACATAAGTCCTGTTTTAACTAGTCTTTGGTACGGGCTTCCTTTATTAAGTGAATCTGCTTTAAACTCAAAATTATCAAAACCAATTTTTGGCTTTTTCTTTGCACCAAGAGATAATATGATTATAAAAGGGAAAAAATATAGCCTAGGAATGGAGGTGGTCGCTTATGATATACCTATTCAAGATTCAACGGAGTCTATTAGTGGTATTGGAGCATTTGCGGCAGCACAATATAATTTAAATAAAAATTTTAAATGGATTCCTCAAAATGTCGAAGCAGCATTAAGGATGGGAGGCGGGATGCTTTCTAATGGTTATGGATTATCGTTGAGCAGTTCTTTTGGATATCATTTTATACCTAGTCGGATATATTTAGGTGTTTATGCTCAATCCATAATCGCTTTTGATGAAATAATGCCGGGTAAAACTACTGCTTGGAGCAGTTTTGGAATTTCTTTAGGAGCAAATGTGGGCGATATAAACCCAGATTTATTAAGACCGTATAAAGACCGTTTGGATGAAGAGGCTTTATTTTTTAGCCTTGCTAAAGAGTTATTAACTAATTCAGAACTAATTATTTCTGATAATAATCCTTTTATAATAGATACAATAATTTCAGAATTATATTTAAATCCAAAAACTTTTAATGAGATGACATTAAGGACACCATTTTTTTTAAAACTTGGACAATCAGAAATAAGATTTATTTTATCATATTTAAATTATACTTTTATCCCAAAAAATAACAATGACCCCATTTTTGGTAGTGATGCATATTTTTTTGGTGTAAATATTAACTTAGATAATTTATTTGGTTTTAAAGAAAGTAACTTAAAAAAATACTATAGTTTTCAGGCTGGTTCATACAATAGTGGTTTTGGAATTTTGACAGGTCTGAACTTTGATTATGATATTAAAAGTATGCCAATATATGTAAGTACATATGGAAAATTATATGGTCTCCCAAATGAAGAAATTTTTACAGGTTGGTTAAGTTATGGTATTGGAGTAGGAATAAAATTAGATAGACTATTAAATAGAGCAGAACCAAAAGAATGAGTTTTTTATAAAAGAAGGAGTGAAAATGAAATTAGTTTTATTAAGACATGGGCAAAGTAAGTGGAACTTAGAAAATAAGTTCACAGGATGGACAGATGTAGAATTAACAAAAAAAGGAGAATCTGAAGCTAAAAGAGCAGGTGAATTAATTGGGAAAGAAGGTATAAAACTTGATTTGGTTTATACTTCAGTTTTAAAAAGAGCGATAAATACAATGAATATTTGTTTATCTAACTTTGATAATAATAAGCCTGATATATTTTATGACTGGAGATTAAATGAGCGTCACTATGGATCTTTACAAGGACTAAATAAGCTAGAGACTGCAAAAAAATATGGAGATGACCAGGTATTAATTTGGAGAAGAAGTTATGATATTAGTCCTCCAGCACTTAGTATAGATGACGAAAGGCACCCTCGGTTTGATAAGAAATATGAAAGTTTAGATAAAAGTATTTTGCCTTCAAGCGAATGTTTAAAGGATACAGTGAAAAGATTTTTACCTTTTTGGGAAAAAACAATAAGTCTCAAGGTTAAAGAAGATAAAAAAGTAATGATTGTCGCTCATGGAAATTCTTTACGCGCATTAGTAAAGTACTTAGATAGAATTTCAGATGATGAAATCATTAATTTGAATATTCCAACAGGAATCCCATTAGTTTATGAATTAAATCAAGATTTAAAACCTATTAAAAGTTATTATCTTGGTAATCAAGATGACATTAGAGAAAAAATAGAAGCCGTAGCTAAACAAGGTGAGTCTAAATGAACTGTTTTGTTACTTTACAATAACTAAAATAAATAAGGCGATTGATCTACTTATATTACCATTAATTAATCGAGTTAGTTAAAAGGGAGATAAGCGAAAAGAGTATAAGGTTTAGGATATTTATCAGTCGCTAAAAGAAAGCCTTTATCTTCATACCTTGCAACTGCTTCCCATTTTCTTGAAGTCTTATCACCTTCTAATTTAATCTCGATAGGAGGTGAATCTGTTAACATTACCTTGTTGTTTATAATTTTAAATTCAATTAACCTTTCTACTCGTTGAGAAAGGCTGTGAGTTAAACCACTCCCATATTTTGTAGTTAAAACATCAATGCCAGGTTTTAAAGTTTTTTTATCACCAGGGAAAAAGTAGTTAATTGCCCAAAACCTGTTTTTTTTATCCGCTTTTGTTGCATCTGCGATTCTATAATTAACTGAAGAAATTGTGTTCTTTTTGATGTCGTTACCAGATAAATTGATTGATAATGCATGTGGTTTTTCAACTAAACTATCTCCATTTGCCTCAAATAACGCAATGATTCTATCTTTATTTATAATTAGAGATTCAAAAGACATGTTATCAACATAGCTAGGAACAGTTAAAGTCGTTAATGTTTGTTCGGGGATTGTGATTTCTAAACTTCTTTCATCTATATGACCTCTAGCTAACAAGCAACTCATACTATCTTCAAATTTTATTTCAATGGTTACATAAACCTCATATCCTCTAAAAGCAATAGACTCAAATGAATCGAAACCAGGGACCGTGTTTTTATAATCTGGAGTATTAAATTTAATTTTTTGTGGTCTAATTGCAGTAGTGTCAATTTTATTAATCCTTGAATCAATTTCTGTTTTTTTTATAACAAAAGCATATCCATTTAAGTTTTCAGGTAATAAAATTAAATTATCATAATACCAGTCCATTCCAGAAATTTCTTCATCGCTGTTTTTCATAGGTCCATCAATCTTCAGCATGACAGGTAAAACCTCTAATGTTTTTTTGCTTGCACAAGAAAAAATTAGTAATAGAGCTAATGGTAATATGATTTTCATTTTAAGTAATAGTTATCTTATTTATCTTCCTGATTTTCGCATAAAGCGCGCAACATTTCAAATGAATAAATGCCAGAATGATGTCCATCTTGCCAGTAAGGTCTTAACGCATAATATCCTACAGGCTGCAAACCACTTAATAAAAAACTTTTTTCTGAGTTAGGCCTTATTTCTCCTTTATAAATATTGCCAAAAACATCTTTTTCGCCTTCACAATTTGCACATGGACATTTCTCTCTAAGCATTTTTAGTTGTATGTACCCCTCTAATCCATCTGCCCATTTAAAAAGCATCAAATCATTTATTTGTTCATGCAATAGTAGTTTGTTTTTATCAAGATTCATCTATTTAAGTAAAGTGATTTTTTTAGTTTCATGTCCTTTTTTGTGGATGAAAGTGACAAAATATATACCGCTAGTTAATCTATTATCAGAAAATTTAATAGAGTGCTTCCCCGAGGACCAATATTTATTGGATAAGTTTTTAACGAGGTTTCCATTAATATCAAAAACAGAAATGTTCACAAATTGTCCGATTGAAGTTTCAAAAGGAATTTTCACTTCAGGATTAAATGGGTTTGGATACGCGTCTTGAATAGAAAATGTTTTAGGTACATTATTATTAATTGATGATGTCGACAAGTTTTCCAAACTAACTGGATTAAAATTAAAAAGCCCACTATTTATATTTGTGAATGAAAACAATGGTTTCCACATAGTGAAGCTGAAGTTTCCAGAAATAGCTTCTTCGTTAACCTCATTTATTTGAATGTCTCCTTGTGTAGCTATGTAAGAATCATCAATTAAGTTTTCAACAAAAAAAGATGACAGGCTATCGAGAGATAGAGAATCGCTAGTATTTGATGAATCAGTAAAAAATGTAAGCCATTGATTTGCAAAACTTGAATCAAGGTTAGGTACAAAAACAGAAAGCGTAGAAAGATTCAGGGGGTCTTCTATAATATTTGCTATATCAGTAATACTAATATTCCAGGACCAAGCTCTAGGCTGTATAGGGAAGGTAGTATCCTCTAATACAGTTAAAAACAAATCAAAAGCATTTTCTTCTCGTTGTGTAATCCCCATCATTAAAAATGAAGAAGAATCATTTAATGAAATATTTAAAGCGCCCCCAAAACTGGTTGTGTCTTCAATGGAAGATGAAAAAGCTCCTGTCTCTGAGCCACTATAAAAAAAATTTATAGAACCTTGGTATAGAGTCTGGGAAAATAAAACACCAGACAGAAAGAAGATTAAGAGCTTTTTTGAAATCAAGAAAGCTAGCTACTCCTTTTTAGAGACAGCATAATAGATGCTCCAATATTTCCAAAACCAGTTAAAGACTCGTTTGGATCAGGAATCATATAACCATTTCCAAATAAGCGAAGACCTATGGGAGAGTCTTCAAACCAGTAGTCTAATGATCCACCTACAACTATACCTAATCCACCAGAATAGTCCTCATCCCAACCTAAGGAATATGTTATCCCACTCTCAATAGTTGGATGGATATTATCGCCAAAAAAATTAAGTATTGGTTGTAAATCAGCCTTTAAAACAGAAGCAATTGTAATTGATTTAATTTTTTTAGATTTTTCGATTGTGCCAAATTCTTTATCGAAACCGAAAGTAATTAAACGTCCCCCAATTGACATATTTACAGGTCCAAGAGGGAAGTAGGGTAATGAAAAATTAAGGCCTAATGTGGGTATTGCTATCGGGTTTTCACCTTCTTCATTTTGAAGGCTTGGTCTAAAATAGACAGGACTTCCATAAAATCCAGATATTGAAAAGTAGTCTAAATTTCCTAAACTTACATATTCATCATCACTACTATCTTCTGAAGTAATATTTTCGCTGATATTTCTCTGAATTACTGAAAATTTTCCATCAATATAAGTTTGTTTTGCTAACCCATCTTCAACCAAAATAATACCATTTTCCAAGGAAAAGTTGTCTATGTCAACAACAGGTATTTTTTCTGGTATAACAAGTCCTTCGGGAACGATAAAGACATGTCTTGTATCAGAAGAAGAGAGCTCTCCCTTTAGTGTTGTACCGTCATAAAATGTAATAGTGGAACTCATGGAAAAAGCGTATCCAAGAATTATAAACACAAAATATAAAATTTTCATAGTTACCTCATTAATTTTTTTAATGTGGGCCCACAGGGACTCGAACCCCGAACCAACGGATTATGAGTCCGCTGCTCTAACCAATTGAGCTATGGGCCCAGAAGTAAAGGCCAGAAATTATGTATTTGATATCAATTTCTGAACTAATATAATTGTTTAGTTAAAATTTAATGAAGTACTAATTTACATCTTATAATCCATGTCAAAAAAAAATAATAAGATCAAAAACGTTTTTCAAGTTTATGGGTACAACAATTGTTTTCCACTTTTAAATCAATCTAAATATGAAATAATAAAGACTTACATACTTGAGGATAAAAAAAGTTTTTTTTCGAAAAAAATTGATTTTCAAAAACATCGTAATTCTATAAGTTTTTTAAAGAAAAATGATTTCTATAAAAAATTTGATAATCTTAGATCACAAGGGATAGTTGTATCATTTAAGGGACCTGTAGGCAAATACTTAAGTGATTTTAAAAAAAAAACTAATTCATGTTTGTTGATTTTAGATAGAATAGAAGATCCGCAAAATGCAGGTCAAATTATTAGAACAGCGGAGTGCGCAGGCATAGATGGTATTATTTTTCCATCACACAATTCTTTTAGACTTTCAAATACGATTATTAACATTAGCCAGGGTGCTTTTGTAAGCATGCCTCTTTATGAGGTTACGAATATTTCTTCGGCAATTTTAGAACTCAAAAAAAATGATTTTTGGATTATTGGCATTGAAAATAGTATTGGTGCAAAAGCATGGGATAAATTAGATTATTCTGGGAATACTGCTATTGTTGTCGGTAGTGAAGGTAAGGGTATTCGAGAAAAAGTTATTGAACATTGTGATTTTTTAGGAGAAATACCAATGCAAGGAAACGCAAACTCACTCAATGTTTCTGCAGCAGTCTCTGCAATTTTATTCGAAAG
>CALKMQ010000053.1 GCA_938092125.1 uncultured bacterium | reverse complement strand
ATGGCTTTTGACCCCGGCCTGCCCTATACAAATAGGTCAAGATATCTTCAAAATATTAGTATATCTGGCGAAAATGATGTCGAAATCATTGGCAACGATTTTAATAATATTGTTTTTGGAAATTCAGGTTCCAATCAATTTACTGGTAAAGGATATAATGATTATTTTGATGGCAGAGAGGGAATTGACAGGGCTGTTTTTTCAGGTGATTATGGTGAATATGCAATTTTTGAGAGTGCCGATTGGAATAATTACAAACCTTTTGTTGTAGATTTATTTTCAAATAGGGATGGAGCTGATACGCTATTAAATGTTGAAGAAATGGATTTTAATGGTGTCATATATAATATGTCAGGAAACCTAAATTCAATCAATAATGAGTTTACAATTGATGAGTTCAAGTTATTTCCAAGCTATCCAAACCCTTTTAATTCTTCAACTTCGATAAATTTTAATTTACCAAAGCAGTCTTCAGTTAATTTAATTGTTATTGATTTGCTTGGGCGAAAAGTTAGAACAATATTAAATGATAAAATGAAAAATAAAGGCTCCTATCAAGTGAAATGGCATGGTTATGATGACTCTGGTTCGTTAGTGCCTTCTGGTATTTACTTAATTCACTTTACGAGCGAATCATATTCTAAGCATTTTAAAACAGTTCTTATTAAATAAATAAAAGATATTTGTGAGTGTTTTTCCTCTATGACTCGTTGTTATATTGACCTGTGCAAATTTGTTGTTTTCTTTTCCTTATCCTATACTGTAATTGGGTTAGTTGATTGGTAATAAATAATTTTAATTAAAGGAGTTTTTATGAAAGTATTTAAAAAATTGCGTTCTGGCTTTACGATGATAGAAATTATGGTTGTTGTTGTTATTGTTGCTATTTTAGCTGCAATAGCGCTTCCAATCTATCTCGATTACGTCCAGAGCTCCTACGCTTCGGAGGCTAGGACAGTGATGTCAAATGTCCATAATGCAGCAAAAATGTATTATCAGACTAAAGGTGAATGGCCTGGTGACGTTGAGCAGTTAGAGAGATCCGGGCAACTTGATTTAGATAGATCTACAAAGCTCAAGTGGACTTTTGAATTGCAATTACCTGATAGATTGAGCGCTACGAGCACAGAGGAAATGACTGGTGGCGCTGGAAAAGTAGTGTCTTTTGATGCTCTAACCGGGAAATTTAAGGGATACGGTTCGCCAGAAGACAATCAGTAATCATGGACCTTAATCAATTATTATCATATAGTATCGACAGCGGTGCATCTGACTTGCATTTGAGTGTTGGTTCTATTCCTATGGTACGTATTAATGGAACAATGAAGCCCTTAAATCTTGATGTTTTGCACCAGGATGATATCGAAAAAATGTTGCCTGAAGTAATGGATAAAGACCAAATGGCAATATTTAAAGAACAAAAAGAAATAGATTTTTCGGCTAAGCTTGAAGGAAAAGGTAGGTTTAGGGTTAACTTTTTCAATCAAATAAATGGACTCGCTGCTGTGTTTAGAACTATTCCTGACACTATTAAAAGTTGTGATGAGTTGGGTATACCGCCATTTATGCAAGATTTAGCTATGATTGATAGGGGGCTTGTGCTTTTGACGGGCCCTACTGGTTCTGGTAAAAGTACTACCCTAGCTGCAATGGTTGACCATATCAATAGAAATAAGGCCTGTCATATTATTACGATTGAGGACCCTGTAGAATATTATCACCACACGAAAGAAAGTTTGATTAATCAGAGAGAGCTAGGCGCGAGCACGCACAGTTTTTCAAATGCTCTTAGAGCCGCTCTAAGGGAAGACCCAGATGTTATTTTAGTTGGAGAAATGAGAGATTTGGAAACTATTTCATTAGCTTTAACGGCAGCAGAAACTGGCCATCTTGTTCTTTCCACTCTTCACACATCTAGTGCTGTAAAGTCAATTGACAGAATTATTGATATTTATCCATCTGGACAAAAAGATCAAATTAGATCGATGTTATCTGAATCTCTAGAGGCTGTTATTTCTCAAAAGCTATTACCAACTAAGGATGGTAAAGGTAGGGTGCCAGCTTGTGAGGTCATGATATCAAGTACAGCAATTAGGAATCTTATTAGAGAAGATAGGGTATTTCAAATAACGTCGGTGATTCAGTCTGGTGGAGTAGAGGGTATGCAAACTTTAGATCAAGATTTACAGCGATTGGTAACACAGGGCAAAATTGAGCGAAAGGTTGCAATGGATATTGCAGATAATCCTAAGCTTTTTAAACAAAATGTATTGTAATAATGATTAGAAAAACAAGCAGTGGAATAGGTTTTATCGAAGTCATGACAGCAGTTGTAATCATTTCAATTGCTGCTTTAGGTATTCTTATGGGTGCCGTTCATGCTCGAGGAGAGCTTCATGCCCTTGAAGTAAAAGAGCGGGCAACTGAAGAGCTTTTAAATCATATGGAATATTGGAAAGGAAGAATTGCTGATGGCGTCTTATCTTCTTCTGAATGGAGCGGTGATTTACAAGGTGATCAAATTTATCTATTTGGAAACGCTCAATCTAGTTATAAAGTAAAAGCAACCTTGTATTATGATATTAATAAGCTCGAACGTACAACAGAACATGGGCCAACAGATTTTAGAAGGTATCAGCTTGACTGTTGGATAAAATGGAAAGATTACATGCAGACGCCAGCTAATAGGTGGAGCGATAAGGTTGAAAAGGAAAGAAGGCTCTCTACTGTAATGGCTGTCTTCGATATCGGATGATGATTTTATCAAAAGCATCAAAAGGTATGACATTAATTGAAATGACCGCAGTTGTTGTAGTTACTAGTATTATTGCCTTAGGAATGACAATGGGGACTCAAGGCGTTTTATTGCATTATCAATCTGACCATGTTAGACAAGATTTAAGACAATATGGAAGCAATGTAATGCGCGAAATGGTCAAAGAGTTAAACCTGGCACAAAAAGTCGAAGTTGATGGTCTCAATGGCTTCTCGAGAATAAAACTATTTAAATTCTATAATGACCTTACACCTTCGATGGTTATATCCTGTCACCAAACTAATGGAGTTCAGTTCAATTATGCTGTCCCATTAGATGGGACTCTAAAATTTCCTAATTTTGGAGCATTTAGAGGTAATGGACAGAGGAGTATATGGATAAAAGATTTTGTTGTAAATAGTGAGCCAAGCTCTAGGCCTGGTTTAACAGCCTTCAAGCAATCTTATTTACACCTTGAGTTAACTTTATCAATGGATCAAGACGTATTTACGAATGGTCAAACCACCTCCGAAGACCATTATTTTCACAGAGGTGTATTTTTAGGACAATCCTTTATTATGAAAAAACTTACAAATGACCAGTCTCAAATTTCATAATAAGGGTAGTGCTGCTCCACTAGCAATGTTATTTACCTTGGTAAGCATGGTTTTTACCGCTGCGTATCTTAAAAGTTCATTTAATTTATCTGTTTTGGAAGAGTATCGATATGCTGAACACCGAGCTCTGTACGCTGCTGAAGCAGGTCTAAATGAGGTTGGCGTTGTGATTTTGCCTCAACTGGTAACTGAGGACACATTGTTGTACCCAGAAGGAAAAAATTATGGGAAAAATGAATATGGTTCTCCTATTGGTAAATACAAAAACATTTATGCTCGAACAGAATTAGAGCAAAATTCAACTAGAAAATTATATTATGTTTATTCAACTGGTGAAGCGACTCCTATTACTAGTTTCGGGGATAAAGTAGATCCCATTGAGCGTACAGTATTTATGACAATGCAGGCTCAAGGTTTTGAAGATTTTATGTATTTTACAAATGAAGAAAAACCTATTGGTCCTGGAAATACTGGGACCGTGAACTTTGGTACCAATGATCAACTCGAAGGTAGGGTTCACACAAATGGCGATATGGTCTTTAGTAGTTATGGATGTCCTGAATTCTCAGGCTCCGTTACAATTACGAATGAAGCAGTTGATAATGGGGGTGGCATAGGTTCTTGGGGTGCCTGCGATGAAGGCGTCTTTGAACAAAATATTGATGGTGAATCAGTAAACATACTTGATACTATAGCTACGATAACATTTCCGCCTGAAAACTCTGCTCAGCTTGTTAGAGCAAATGCTGACTATGTGTTTGATGCCGATAATATGCTTTTTCGAACTGGTAAAAAAGATACTTTGGTAATGACAGAAATTAATTTTACTCCAAGTGGCTTTTGGGCATCTCAATGGTGGTACAACATTCCACCTATTGGTGGCCCTCCGAATGAGTTCGATTATATTTGGGATGGTTTAAGTACTGCATTAAATGTGAATGTTTCCAGTGTTCATTTTGGTCCTGATAATGCCTTCATACCGGGAATCGGTTATGAAGGTACTTTCATCATACTAAGCGCGTTGGATGCCTCTGGAGAAAATATTAGAGCAACCCTTATTAGTACCATTAGTGCTGGTGATATTCTGAGGTTGGCAAATCCAGATATTTCTAAATCTGTTTCATTTGCAGTGATAAATGACCCAATTCCAATTGGTGAAGACCGTGTAATGATTCAAATAAATTCCGAATCGATTAACTTCGTTTCCGCTTCAGAAGAGGGTTTTACTGATGGAGAAGCTATCACGTTGGTAAATACAAGTGCTTCTTCAGGTCTAGCAGAAGATGTCGAATGGAACGATTTTAAATATTACCATGATCATGAAGATGATGGTTTAGAGTATTGTCCTCCTGGTGGAAGGCATCATTTTGATTTTGATTATTGGAACGCAGGCGGTTTGAGTGGCTTGAATTGTGATATCTTTTCTTGCCCTGATCAAATTTACAATAGTGATTACGTTTATATGCAGAGACTGTTTTACCCCTATTCTGGCCCATCGGTTATCTATGTTAAAGGTGGTCAAGTATTAATTAGAGGGCAAGTAGGAGGACAGTATACTGTTGTTACGGATGACTATACAGAATACAGACGGCATGACAATCAAAGTATTGTAGACCGAGTTTGGGGCAATATTTGGCTCATTGACGATATAGTTTATGCTGATTCATATGCCAATGGAGCTATTGTGCATCCAGATGATGGAGGTACTCAAAATGTCCTTGGTCTCGTTGCTGGTGGTAGTGTAATCATCGCTAACACTCGACCTAATGGTGCCAGAGGACAGCTTTATGATTCTGATATTAAAATTAATGCTTCAATAATGGCGCTTTATGGTGGATTTATTTCTCATTATTGGCAAAATACTCTTGTGGCATATCATGATTGGAATGATAATTTGTCCTACGGTTATATTGCTGATGGTAGAGGTGGTCACAGAAATAATTTTAGATCTCAAGAAAATAATGGTCTTTATACAAATACGAATGATAAGCGCGGGGTTATTCACTTATGGGGTTCTATTGTGCAACAAAAAAGAGGCTATTTGCTAAGAAATTACCCTGGGCCTTACAATGTGTCTCCTGGAGTGGGTTATGATAAGAATTTTCATTACGATTGGAATTTACGCATGAATCCTCCTCCTTATTACCCAGACCAAGTTGATGTGAATAATAACGTAATACTCAAAATGGCATCCTATGGTGAGCTAGGCGATGATAGTTAACTCGTTGAAAGGAGACGGCTAGTGTTTGTTGGATTAGATATTGGAAGACAATATATCAAACTTGTTGCGATGAATAAGACCAAAGACGGTTATAAACTATTATATGCTGGTCAAAGATTAGTGCCTGAACCTAATCAAGCTTTTGATCCAGATAAAATTGATACTCATCATTGGATTATGGCTATAAAAGAATTGTTAAAACAGCAAAATTTGAATCCGAAAAAAATTAAATTAATTGCAACAGGTATTAGCGGTGCGTCTGCAAGTGTTAAGCAAATTACTACAATGGAAATGCCTGCAGAGGAGTTGGAATCTGCGATGACGTTTGAAGCAAGAAAGCATATTCCTATGGATGGAACTGATGCAGTAATCGATTATCAAATATTAGGTTCAAATGAAAAAGAAGTTGATAAAATAGATGTAAGTCTCGTTGCTTGTACAAAAGGAGTATTGACATCCCATATGGATTTGTTAAAGGAAAGCGGTTTAAAGCCGGGCGTAATAGATGCAGATCCAATCGCAATTACAAATTCATTTACGTATTTAAAAGATATGCCATCTGAAGGATTAGCCGTTATTTTAGACATAGGAGCTTTGTCATCGAGTCTAATTGTATGGGGTAACGGGCAGCAATATTTTACTAGAGATTTGCCTATCGGTGGTCATCAGTTTGTTAAAGAAATTGTTGACAAAAAAGATATTAGCTATACGGAGGCTCAAGATATTCTTTTTAGAGATGGTGTTGCCTCAATTTTAAAAAATGAAGCAAGTGAAGATCAGACTACTCTGGGTGTTGCGGAAAGATCAGTTTATGATAATCTTATTGAAGATCTTCGAAGAAGTTTAAGGTTTTATGCTAAGCAAACCGGGCAGAGTTTTTTCTTGAAAATCTTATTGACAGGAGGAGCGGCCGGAACGCCAGGTTTAGCTGGACTAATAAGCTCCAAACTAAATATAGATTGTGATATTTTGAATCCATTCGAAGGTTTTGATGGTGCTGAATCTTTGAGTCTGGAAAACCCGAGTCAATATGTCCTTGCGATGGGATTATGTATTCGAGCAGGTATGGAATAATGAAAACCTATATTAAAATCAATTTAAATAAAGCTGAGAGTTCAGAGGTTCTTAAGGAGAGAGTTCTTGAGCGTACGAGATGGGTTGTTTTTGGAATTTTGATATTTAGTTTAGTATTTATCAATATTAGAGTTTTGATGATTGGGGTTGGATATAACTCCGTAATTAATAAAAAGAAAAATCAAATTGTTCAGCTTGAAAATCAAATTAAGCAGTTGCAATCTAAAGGTAAAAATTTATCCAAAAATGATATTATGTCTTTTGCTGACCTAGAACAAGACAGATTCCTCTGGGCGAGGAATATGGAATTATTAGGCAAAATGACTCCTGATGATATGGCGATAACTGGAATGAAGTTTAAAAGGGATAAATTAACAATTAAAGGAATCGCTTTAACTTTTGAAGACAGAAAAGATTTCGAAATTATTGATGAATATGTCCAAACATTGAGAAGTAATAAAGAATTTTCGGAGAATTTTTCTCGGATCAAATATGTTGGTCATCAAAAGGTGAATATTCGTGGACAAAATATTATTCGTTTTGAAGTGATTGCCTCAATCAAAAAAGGTGGTAGTAAGGTATATTCATAATATGGCGGAAAAAAGAAATATCATTTTATTTGGTGCGATAATTATTTTGACAATTACTTATTGGGTCAGTTCTTCATTTTTCATTGGTGAAAAGCCATTAAAAATAAAACTCTTAGAACAAGAAGAAACCGAGCTAAATGAAAACTTAATCAGTGCTCAAATCCTCGCAAGTAAACTTGATCGAGTTTATACTCTTTTCCAAGAAAACCTAGCTTTGTCTCAACAAGACTCATTAGCTGAAGATGCTAGCCTTCCTTTTTTAAATGCTCTAACAGATATACTAGATGATTTAGACATACAACTATTAGGTATAAAGCCTAAGGATAGGGTAAATAAAGGAGATTACTATAAATCTCCATATGTGATTACGATTGAGTGCAGTTATGATGAGTTTGGAAAGTTTTTAGCTGAAATTGAGCGATCGCCTAGATTAATAACTTTGAATGAGTATGAAGTTAAAAATGGTATTGAACGAGTAAAAACAAATGTTTCAGAAGATGATTTATTAGAGCAAGTGTTTGAGTTAAATCTTGCTACAATTACTCTGGTAAAATCTAGGTCGAAAGGTTAATTATGAGTGAACGGTCCCTTACTATTTGGAAGCTTCTAATAACATTTGCAATTCTTTCGATTGTAGCTGGTGGATTTAGTTTGTACCCAAAAAATAAAAAATATAGAAAAATTATTGCTAAGTCTTCAAGAACTTTTGGAACCGATAAAGATTTAGAAAATGTTATTGAATATTTAGAACAACGTTTAGAGCAAAGAGGCTATTACCAGTTTTCATTAGAAAAACAACCTATGCGTCTTACAAATGTCCTTACCTTAGCTGATGGTAGCGGTCCAAGCAATAGAAGAAGTCGTAGTGCTTTAAGAATAGCGATGATATACCAAAGTCAGAATAAGTTTCAGGCCCAATTAAATTATAGAGGGAATATTTATAATGCCACTCGTGGTGAAAATATTCCAAGCTTAGGTGAGGTGGTACATATTGATGAAAAGCAGGTAATTATTAAAAGAGAAAATAAAATCCTCTCTTATCCTGCTCCAGGTACTGACAGACAAAATGCTTTAGAAATTAGTGCGGAAGATTTTAAACGAGGTAAGATTTAACGAAAGGTGAACAGTAATATGCAGTCCTTAAGAAAATTTATCATTTACATATCATTATCCATTTTGACGATTTTTGGTCAAGGCTCCGGTGCTTTAGATGGACTTCCAGATCAATCAGAAGATCTTAATTTGGTTACAGTCCACGCAGAAGATGCTCATTTACCGAGTATTCTTGCAATACTTGCAAAAGAAAGTGGTTACAATATTGTGACCGACCCCAATGTGAACAGGCAAGAAAAAATATCTATTCATTTAGATGATGTTCCTATAGAGCAGGCAATTAATTTAGTTGTTCGCGCAGTTGGATTGAGTTATGAAGTTGTTGGCAATTCATTTTTAATTGCTGATCCAAAAAAATTAAAGGAAGAGGTAGGGGTAACGTCTTATGTGATTGAATTAAAATACGCTTCTGCGCAGGAAATAAAATCCATGCTGCAAGACATATCTGACCAAATTCAGGTCGATATATCAGGGAATAAACTTTTGGTAAATGCTTCGCCTAAAAAAATCGCTGAGATTCAAGAAGTCGTCAAGCAGATCGACATTCCTGCTATTCAAATTATGTTGGAAACTCGTTTAATTGAAGTTGCTGCAGACAATGAAGAGCAACTTGGCATTGATTGGTCAAGGCTTTCAAAGTTTACGACAATCTTAGCAGAAAATGCGTTAGATGAAACAACAGGTGGTTCTGTCGTGCCAGATGACCAGACTATTGGACAAAAGCCAACAACAATGCCTTTTGACCCGCTTAAATCAGACTTGAATGATGGTAGTCAAATTGTGCCTAGATACTTTAGTCGGCAAATGACGGCTTTTGATGTGACTCTAGATATGTTAATGAAAGCAAATCAAGCAGAAGTTTTAGCTGATTCAAGGCTTACGACACTTAATGGAAGAGAGGCTTCTATTAAGCTCGTTGATATTGTTCCATATATTCTCAGTTCTGGGGGTGTGGGTGGTCAGGTACAAGTTCAGCGAGAAGAAGTCGGTATTAAGCTAGAGATAAATCCTACTGTAAATACAGATGGTTTTATCACAGTGAAAGTTGAGCCAGAGGTTTCTACAATTTTTGAATTTATTGGTCCTGACAATAATATACCTCGAGTAAAAAGTAGAAAATCATCAACTACTATTAGAGTTAAGGATGGTGAAAGTATTATCATTGGTGGTTTGTTAAGTAATGATAGAAAACAAACTTTATACAAAGTTCCAATATTGCACAAAATTCCTTGGTTTGGTGAAAAAATATTCACCAGTAAAAACCTTGTTGAAAGGAAAACAGATTTAATTATACAGATAACACCAAGGATTGTAGTTGATAACTATACTGGTATTATGAAAACCAATCGAATGAGGTCATTTGAAAAAAATCTTCTTGGGAAAAGTGAAGATGGTACTGCAAAGAACTCAGACCTTGGTGAGGTCGAATTAGAAAATACGTCCACATACGAAGGAATTTGGAATGACGCTTCTTCGTTACCAGAACAAATTGAATCAGGCGAAGAATAAAAGGAGCCTTATATGATAATAAATACATTTAAATCTATTTTAGTTAGTTTCTCAATTATTCTAATTTTTTCATCTTTGAGTTGTGACGATCGTAAAGTGAGTGCTTCAGTCACAGAAGATGGCTTAACACTTGCTTTTATTGAAGCGCAGCCTGTAGCAAGTGGCAGCACCGTTGGCGAAGCAGTTGTTGGATATGCTGGTGTCTTTTTAATTGTTGAGCTAAGAGACGCTGATGGAGATCCGGTTAAAGGGGGTGTTATATCTTTTAGTGCAAAGGCTTTAGAAGGTTCCTCTTATAAATCTATAGGCAGTTTTGATGTCAATACAGTAACAACTGGTTCTGATGGTTCAGCCTTTGTAACGTATAATGTTAGTAGTGGCAGTGGTGCTGTTGATAATCCTACTACCCCTATTTTTGAAAATGTTGAGATTACAGCTTATTACGGAGAAAATTTAGAAGCGTCAACTAGGTTTGATGTCTATGGTTCAAAAGACGATATATGGCCTTATACTTTTACAATGACTGCTCCCAATCCTGAAGAAATAACATTAGCATCAGATACTCCGTCTGATATTACATGCAGACTATTAAATAAGAACGGTACTCCTGTAAGAAACGTCATTGTTCAAATTGATGCTGGTGAAAAAGGATATATAAAAATTGATGATAATGTTGTTGACTCGGACACAACCAATAATAATGGTGAGATAACATTTAGTTTTCACGATTATGGCGAGCAAGAAAATATTGGTATTGCTACAGTTAAAGCGTTGTTTCAGCACCCTTCCATTAGTTCCTCCGTTATTGACTCTTCTACTATCTCAATTGTTACTCAGGTAGGCTTAGTTCAAGAATGTACATATGTAGAAATTGCATCATCAGTGCCTGATAATATTGTTGTTAGGGATGGTGGAGGAATTGAGTCTACTTCAATAAAGGCTAAACTTTTTGATGATAATGAGAACCTTATAGATGAACCTAGATTAATTCGCTTCGTTTTGAATCCAATTATGGAAGGTGCATACTTAGAAGAGCCGGGAGTCACAGATACCAGCGTTTTCACAATTAATGGAATTGCAACCGTATCTATTAATAGTGGCACTGTTCCTGGACCAATTAGGGTGGAAGCTAGTGTAGATTGTGATGAGGATGGAGATTATGAGATTAACGCAAATGCAGTACCTGTAATTATAGCTTCTGGCGCTCCTTACTACATTGAGCCAGAATATGATCCAAATTCAACAGAACCGATCGGTGGTGGGTTTTATAAAACCCAATGTGCAGCAATAGTTTATGATAAATGGTACAACCCCGTTGAAGATTCAACCTACGTTTATTGGTCAATAGATCCAATTGCGCCTGATACTTTAATTGATGCATTTGTCGAAGGTATTAGCTTCACCGGCAATGAAAATCTAGACGGTGACGCAAACAAAGGGGTGGCTTATAGTGAACTAGTTTACTCAACAGATGCTATTGGGGATTTTGGAAGAGTTAAAGCAACTACATTTGGTTCAGATGGTCCGGATGAAGATACGATTGCTGATTCTGTTTCTGCTTTGATAAATGAAGATGTTGGAGATGCAGCATTGTTTTTTCTTCCTGGTGAATTATCGTTAACAGCAAGTGCTACATACCACGACTTCTCTCTTCCTGCGCCAACAAATGAAGTAGAGATAACAATCACAGCAATTTTGATTGATTTTTATGGTAACCCAGTTGTAAATGCGCCAATATCTTTTGTTGGCACAGGTGTTGAAGCCTGGAGAGAACTTGGTTATGAACTTTATGAGGATGTCGGAATAAATGGTGTTGCAAATACAGGCGAGGACAACGGTTGTTTTAGTTGGAGAGATTATGGTGCTGATGATAGTTCTCAAACCGCTGATATGGGGACATTTAATGAGGAACATGATGCTTTTGATATTGATGGTGATGGAAAATTTGATGTTCAAGAGGTCTCAGAGCCTTTTAGTGACAATGGTGTAGATCAAGCTCCAAACACGAATGACCTCGGTGAGGGTAATGGAAAATGGGATGGCTACAGTATGATTAACTGCGAACCAATTGTTAGAACTGACCAAGATGGGTATGCAAGAATTATAGCTGTATTCCCTAGGGAATTATGTATTTGGCAAGCAACAGATGATGAGACTGGTATTTGTACTTTTGAAGATTTTAGTGCCTCAATCTCTTCTACTTTATTAATACCACAGATTACAACAAGTGATCCGCTAGACATACAGTTAGTACGTACACAAACAACAGTGGGGTGTCCATAATGGCTAGTGATTTTAATCCGCAATTTCAAAAAATTGGCGAAATTTTAATTCATGCTTCAAAAATTGATGAAAGCAAATTAAATAGTGCGTTAGCTGAACAAAAAAAGACTAATGAAAAATTAGGGCAAGTTTTGATTTCTATGGGGTATATTGACGAAGATGATTTTATTACAGCTTACTCAATGCAAATGGGATATCGTAAAGCAGATAATTTTTTGCTTTTGGAAGCAGATCAAGATGCAGTTGGTTTAATACCTGAAGATTTTGCTAGATCTAATTCAGTTTTAGCGGTAAAAAGATCAGATAGTGCTGTCACGATAGTGATGGAAGATCCTGAAGATATTGCCACGATAGATTCAGTGAAACGTTTAACTGGTTTAGAGCCCGACATTGTTGTCGCTGGTTTTGATTTAATTAATAAAGCGATGGATCAACTTTATGGTGAAATTACAAAAGCAGGTAAAGTTGAAGAGGCTATACAAGGTATTACTGTTATTTCAGGAGATGAGGATTCAGCAGAAGAGGTAGACCTATCCCCAGAGAATGCTAGCGATGAAGATGCTCCAATAGTAAAGCTAGTTAATTTAATTCTACAGGAAGCAATAAAAGAGCGCGCTACAGATATCCACGTTGAGCCGCAAGAGAGCAAAGTAAATGTGAGAATACGTATTGATGGTGTTCTTCAAATTATTATGACTCCGCCGTCTACTTCTCTTAGCGGCCTAGTTACAAGAATAAAAATATTGTCAAAACTTAATATCGCAGAAAAAAGATTACCGCAAGATGGTAGGTTCTCTATCAAGACAGCAGCAAAAGACTTAGATGTTCGTGTGTCTATTTTACCTACAGTGCATGGGGAAAAAATTGTAATGAGGTTGCTAGACAAAAGTGGATTTGATTTTAATCTTACAACCTTGGGCTTTCCTAAAAAAAATCTAAGCGTTTTTAAAAAAGTCATTAGTCAACCTTATGGCATGGTCGTTGTATCGGGACCGACAGGTTCTGGAAAATCAACTTCTTTATATGCTGCACTTAAGCAGATAAAAGATGAAAAAACAAATATTATTACTGTCGAAGATCCTGTCGAGTATCAACTCGATGGTATTACCCAAGTTCAGATTTTTGAAGATATCGGTCTTACCTTTGGTTCTTCGTTGCGATCAATCTTGCGTCAAGATCCAGATGTATTATTAATTGGTGAGATTAGAGATGAGGAGACAGCAGATATTGCTGTTAAATTTTCTTTGACAGGCCACTTGGTCTTTTCAACTGTTCACGCTAATGATGCTCCGGGTACTTTAACAAGATTGCTAGATATTGGAATTGCTCCATTTTTGGTAGGTTCTTGCCTAAACTTAGTTATGGCTCAAAGATTGGTTAGAAAGTTGTGTGATAAATGTAAAGAATCATATGCTCCAACGGCTGATGAACTTGCATTGATTGGATTAGAAACTAAAGATGTGAAAGGAGAGCTTAATAAAGCAAAAGGTTGCACCGATTGCAGAAATACTGGCTACAGAGGAAGAACAGCTATTTTTGAAATGATTCCTATGGCAAGAGAATTAAGAAAACTTGTTTTTGATAGTGCAAATGAAGACGAAATAAGGCAGGCTGCTATTAAAAATGGGATGGTAACACTTAGGGACGCTGGAAATGAAAGAGTCCTAGATGGCACTACTAGTGTTGAGGAAGTGTTGAGGTCAACTGTCGAGGATTTATAGTGAGCGTATTCCATTACTTAGTTAAAAATGATGAAGGCAATAGGTCTGAGGGTGATATTCGTGCTGAATCAATGGATTTAGCCATTCAAAAGCTCACTGCGAATGGGCAGATCGTTATTACCTTAAAAGAGGTTGATACTACTTTTGATTTTCTAGGGCCATTTCTTGATGAAATTAATCTGACTTTCGAAAGACTAAAAAATAGAGTGCCTTTAGCAAATCTTGTGTTCTTTACTAGGCAGCTGGCTACAATGTTTAGTGCTGGATTAACTCTCGAAAGGGCTATAAGCGCTCTTTCTATTGAAGAAAAGCATAATAAGTTTAAAAAAATACTTACTGAAGTAGGCTCTAGTATCCGTAAAGGATTAAACCTTTCTGAATCATTATCTCGTCATCCAGGTGTTTTTAATAACCTTTTTGTTGCGATGACAAAAGCTGGTGAAGTCAGTGGAAACTTAAATGAGATATTAGATCAGTTGGCTTCATACCTTGAAAATCTTGATGATACTCGAAGAAAAGTAAAAGGGGCGATGACTTATCCGATTTTTATGGTCATTTTTCTAGGGTGTATGGTATTAGCAATGTTTATTTGGATAATTCCAAAGTTTTCTGAAGTCTATTCTCAACTTGGGGCATCGCTCCCTGGAGCAACTAAAAAAATGATGGATGCGAGTGCCTGGGTAACTGAAAATTTAGGTTTTATGTTTTTTAACTTTATTGTTGTGTTTTTGGTGCTTTTCTTAATTTCAAAAACCCAGCGTGGAGGATTCATCATTGATACTGTTAAATTGAAAATTCCAGTGTTTGGAAGTTTGCTTAATCAATCCATACTAAATAAATTTTGTAAAACCTTTGGAATCTTGATTGGTGCTGGTGTCCCTGTTCTTGAAGCAATGGTGCTATTAAAAAAAGTAGTTGGAAACAAAGTATACGAAAAAGCAGTTCAGGATGCGTCAAATTATATTAGAGATGGTTACAATATCTCAACAGCGCTTCGAAGAACTGAAGTTTTCCCCTCAATTTTGCTTCAACTTGTTTCTACAGGTGAAGAAACTGGGGAAATTGATGATTTACTTGATAGAGCAGCTGATTATTATCACAAGCAGGTGAACGCTTTGGTAGAACGGATGACTACTTTGATTGAGCCTCTTCTAATATTGATGGTAGGCGCTGTTATTGCTCTTATGGTTGTTTTAACTTATCTACCAGTCTTTCATCTTGGATCTGCATTACAGTCGGGTTTATAATAAAAATGTTAAATGTCTTTTTAATATTATGCATCAGTTATCTTTACGCAAGGTCATTAAAATTTTCTATTAATTGGTTGAATGTCGAGGGATTTTTTATTAGAAAAAATGATTACAAAATGGAAGCATTTTGCGCATTATCGTGGCTGTGGGGTACTTATGCATTGCCGCCAATGGAAGCTGTAATTTTTAGCTTGCTTGCAGGATTGCTTTTTGCAATTAGCTGGGTAGATTTTCACACTTTTCAAATTCCGCTTCTATTCATTGTCGTTGGGTCTATAATAGTTCTATATGGTGTTGTAAATGGGACATTTAATTATAAGACTGCATTTTATGGTGTAGTTGTTGGTTCCATAATACCTCTAGCATTGATTTGGCTTATTTTTCTTATTACAAAAAGACAAGGGATGGGCTATGGAGATATTCAACTTGGCTTTGTCTTAGGTATTTGGCTAGGACCAATGAGAATGGCACTTACACTTTTTGGCGCATCATTTTTAAGTTTAATCGTTTGGATAATTATAGCTGTTATTAAAGGTTTTGATAGAAACAGAGCATTGCCGTTTGCGCCATATCTAGCAATCGCCTCTCTTGTAACCTTTGTTGGAAGTTTTTATTTTCCTAACATATTTCATTATTTAATATTTAATTAAAAGAGATTTGAAAATGAAAATCAAAGTTATATCGTTTATATTTTTTTCCTACACATTATTTGGTGCTGAAAGCCCAATGTCTATTTCAAAAGATCCGGGGTTTAAGTATGAAGTCAAAAACAATGGTAACGGTCTCATCACCTACACTATGCCAGAATATATTATTGAATCCAAAAATGATGTTAATGGTAAAGTTCTTAAAAAGCCGGTTTTTTCAAATTCTAGCCAAATTTCTGAGCCAGGAATGCCAGATTTGCCATCTAGTACAACATTTATCGCAGTTGACCCAAATAAAAGTTATTCAATTGAAGTAACCTATAGTTCTTCACGTTTTATTAATGATGTTGATCTAGTTGCAAAAGGTTCTTGGGATAATAACGCAAATGAAGTCGTAGTCTCCGAACCAAACTATTCTGATATTGATAATTATTATCCAGCTAATATTGCTTTGATATCTGAACCGATGGCTATGCGAGAATTATCATTGCTTACATTGACAGTTTCGCCATTTCGATATCACCCTGATCAAAAGGTCTTAGAAGAATTTATTGATATAGAAGTAGAATTAGTTGAAAATGGTAATCGTGAAGCAGTGTTGTTTCATCCTTCAAAGCGGTCAAGAGCTTTTGAGCCATTATACGAGTCAATGATTGCAAATTATTCTTCTTTAAATCGTGAAAATATTCCTTATCAGAGACCTTCGATTTTGTATGTTCTTCCAAACAATATTGGAAACCTTTTAGGTACGGTTGAAGTACTTATGGATTGGAAAAAAAGAATGGGGTATGAAGTGAACTATATATCTAGTTCAAATATTGTAAATAACTCCAATAACCTTAAAGATTATATTGAAACTGCTTACGAAGGTTGGGACAATCCCCCAGAATATGTTACTATCGTTGGCGATGCTGAAGGTAGTTATGATATACCAACGCATTTTGAAAATTGGAGTGGTTACAATGGAGAAGGTGATCATCCTTATGCCACATTAGTTGGAAATGATTTATTCCCGGAATTATTTGTTGGTCGGCTTTCTTTTGATAGTCAAAGCCATTTACAAACTATTATAAGTAAAACTGTTAATTATGAATCAAACCCGTATATGGGTGAGAATTGGTTCAAAAGAGCATGCTTAGTTGGGGACCCTTCTACCTCAGGCGTTTCATGTATTATTACAAATAATAATATTAAAGAAGTTCTCCAAAATCATGGATATGAAGACATAAGAACTGTTTATTCCGGGGATTTTCCTGGCCAGATGACTAGTAATCTTAATGATGGAGTAGGCTTTTTTAATTACAGAGGTTTTTACGGTGTAAGTGGTTATACAAATGATGACCCGGGCAATTCAAATAATGGTTTTATGCTTCCAATTGCCACTGTAATTACCTGTGGAACAGGTTCCTTCGGTTCTGAAGAATCATTATCTGAGTCGTTTTTAAGAGCTGGCACTGCTTCAAACCCAAGAGCTGCAGTTGCTTGTATCGGTACTGCAACACTAGGTACACATACTATGTTTAATAATATGGTTGATATGGGTTTTTATCATGGCGCGATCGTTGAAAATATAAACTCAGTTGGAGGTGCTCTTATGGCTGGTAAGCTTTGGCTTTCGCGAGCATACCCTACAAACCCAAATCAATATGTTTCTACCTTCACTCATTGGAATAGCCTCATGGGAGATGCCTCCCTTCAAATGTGGACAGAATATCCTGAAATGCTAAATGTATCGCATTTGTATTCTTTAACAAAAGGTACAAATTTTATAGACTTTTCCCTTACCAACAGTGGCGGCAACCCTGTGCAAGATGCTTGGGTAACAATTTATAAAGAAGGTTCTGTTTTAGAATCTGGTTATAGTGACTCCAACGGATCAATTCGATTAATGATTCCAATTGTTCAGGAGGGCGAAATTCTTGTAACAGTTACTAAAAAAAATCATTACCCATATCAAAGCTCTTTTCAAATTTACAATCCAGGTGCCAGTGTAAATATTTTTGGTGATAACATATCCCTAATTGAAAATGGAACTGGTTCTTCAATTGGTAACGGAGATGGAGAAATAAATTCTGGAGAAATAGTAGACCTGATTATTCCTGTATCAAATTATGGTAATGCAAATGCTTCCCAAATAAGTGGTACTCTTTCTTCTGAAAATTCTAATGTTACAATTATAAATGATACATTCTTTTACGGAGATCTAACATCAGGAGATATTGTTAGTAACGATTCGTCCCCATTTACATTTAGCGTAAATAACGATGTGCATGATAATTCAAATATTAAACTGTTGCTAACGCTCACTAATAGCAACGATTATTTGTCTACAGGTTATGTAGAGTTTTCTGTTTCAGGTAAAAATATTTATGCATCGAATATTGATGTTTCTGGTAGTAGTCAAGATGTCTTGTCAGCAGGGGAAATATCAAATGTTCATATTCAATTACACAATATAGGGTCCACTGTAGCACAAAATATTACAGGTCAAATAACCTCATCATCAAGTGCAATAGAGATTGTTGATAATTCCGCTACTTGGTCATCAATCAATCCAGGTTCCTATAGCTCTAGCTCAAACAGTGGGGATTCATTCATTATCCGCGCTGAAGAAGATGTAATTCCTGGAACCATCGCTAATTTAATTGTCTCTTTGAGTTCTGATGATGGATACTCAGCCTCTTCGGTTATTACAATTCAAATTGGTATTCCGTCGGAAAATGATCCAATGGGTCCAGATGAACATGGCTACTATATATATGATAGTGGAGATACAGACTATCTTATTGCACCATCTTTTGATTGGATTGAGATAGATGCTAGATACGATGGAAATGGGACGTATTTAAACTCTCTAAGTGATAATGGCGATAATGGAGATGATGTCCAGACAGTTAGCCTACCTTTTAATTTTAGATTTTACGGCCAAGAATATGAAAGTTTAAGTATTTGTTCAAATGGGTGGATATCCTTTGGTGCAACAGATTTAAGCTCATTTAGGAATTATCCTTTACCAGGTGCTGGAGGGCCAGGGAAAATGGTCGCTGTTTTTTGGGATGATTTACAA
Organism: uncultured bacterium; assembly: GCA_938092125.1. Classification (GTDB taxonomy): domain Bacteria; phylum Fidelibacterota; class Marinisomatia; order Marinisomatales; family UBA1611; genus TMED80. Next base: position 18,255 of record CALKMQ010000053.1, on the reverse strand, counting down.
TTAACAAATTCAGGCAGAGTTTATACTTGGTATGACGAAATTAATAAACTGTTTATTGTTCAATGGTCTAGAGTGCGTACTTTTCAAAATAATACTCCTGAAACATTTCAAGTGATTTTAAAAGACCCCATGTATTACACTACTCCTACTGGTGATGGTGAAATATTGATGCAATATTTAGATTTCAATAATGATTCCAATGGAAGTTATAGTTGGAGTCAAATCCATGGTAACTATTGCACCATAGGTATTGAAGATCATACGATGAAGCGAGGACTACAGTATACTTTTAATAATTCATATGCTGATGCAGCTATGCCTCTGTCAGATGGAACTGCGATTTTAATTACCACTCGTGGAAGTGAAATACGTTTAGATGGTGATTTAAATACTGATGGAATGATTGATGTGAATGATCTTCTTATTCTCATAGACCATATCGTTGTAGATCAAACAAATTTTAACCCATATCTAGCAGATATAAATTCTGATGGTATGGTGAATATTTTGGATATGGTAAGGCTTATTCAAATTGTAATGGGTTACGATCAGTAATTTTAACTTAGGCTAGCGGGTATGCTGATTTCGCCATTATTGATACTTGGTTTTCTCGCTACTCTTCTAATTATTGCTGGTCTACTAGAATTTAGATACCATCAAATAAGCTTATCTGGTATTCCAATTAGAATACATGTAAACGGCACCAGAGGAAAATCAAGTGTTACCCGGCTTATAGCGGCAGGGTTAAGAGCTGGAGGAAAACGTACATTTGCTAAAACTACAGGTACGGCCCCTAGGGTAATTGATTCTAAAGGAATTGATAGAATTATCCATAGACTAAGGAAACCCTCGATTGGTGAACAAGTAAGATTACTTAAATATTTTTCTGATGAAAAACCAGATGTGGTTGTAATGGAGTGTATGGCAGTTCAACCTCAATATCAGTGGATTTCAGAACATCAGATGGTAAAATCAGATATAGGGGTTATTACCAATGCCAGACCAGACCACTTAGATGAAATGGGGCCGACAGAAGAGGATGTTGTAAAATCATTATGTAATTCAATTCCTGTTGGTGGTGTTCTTGTGACTGCTGAGCAAAAACACAAAAATATCATAAAAAAAGTTACATACGACAATAACTCTGATTTCATTATATCAGATGAAAATTCATTGTCAAATGAATATATAGATAATTTTAGTTACATCGAGCATCCTCAAAATATAGCAATCGCATTGGATGTGTGTGAAAAATTAGGGGTAGATAGAGATATAGCAATAGGAGGTATGCACCAGGTTCAACCAGATTTAGGTGCTTTGATTGTTTGGAAATTAATTGGGCAAAAAGGTTCATTACAGTTTGTAAATGGAATGGCAGCAAATGACCCAGTATCAACATTGCAAATATGGAAATTTGTAATTGATAGGTATCCCACCAAAAGTGCAACAGCGGTATTTTTTAATTCAAGAGATGACCGTCCGATGCGCACAAAACAAATGTTAGAACTTACATTCGAAGAAATTCGACCTGAATATTTAATTGTAAGAGGTGATAAGATTGAAGCAAAAATAAACAAGCTTAAACACCACTCACCTGAAACAATTGTTATAATATTCTCAATTGATGAAAAGGCTGACGTCGTTAGTAAGGCGATATTAAAATTGCCTGATGATTCACTTATTTACGCAATTGGTAACCAAGTAGGGGTTGGGCAAGAGATATTAGAAGATTTAGCCAGGAATAGAATTAATGGTTGAAATTAGCATTGGGTTAGGAATTATTCTAAGCTTAGTATTATCAGAAGCTCTTGGCGTCACGGCTGGTGGGATTATTGTGCCAGGTTACATCGCTTTATTTTTACATCAACCAGTCCAAGTGTTCTCAACTTTTTTGGTCGCTATTTTGGTTTTGGGGATAATAAAAATTTTAAGCAAAATTATGTTTTTATATGGAAAAAGAAGGATTGTACTTGCACTTATACTTGGTTTTTTCTTCGGCTATTTATCCAGAACGTTTTATGTTGATTCAGAAAGTATAAAAAGTGTTGCTGTTATAGGTAATATTATACCTGGTCTTATTGCAAATTGGATGGACAGACAAGGTGTGACGCGCACAATTTCAGTTGTTATTCTTACAGCTGTCATTGTAAAACTTATGGTGATGATATTATTTGGAGGTGCAATCTTTGAATAATTATAAAAAGAAGCCATTCATTCCTGCAATTCAAAAAACATCAACTCTTTTAATCTTGTCTCTGATAGCAATGGTTGCATTTATTATTTCATTAAACAGTACCACCATTGAGGTATCATCTTCATACAATACTAAAGTTAAAGCTGCCTCTCTAATGAAAGAATCAATGAATACATTGAAATCTTACAGAATGGTATCTAGTGTTTTTATTGATGATGAAAATGACCCGAATGAAACTGGATTAATTGGAAGTCCATTCAGTCTGATAACCACTGACGAAGGTGACTTGGACGCAAAATTAACGACTTTAGATCCAAATTTTTCTGCAGGCATGGTTGATTTGATGGTTCAAATAGGCATAGAAAAAAATGACACTGTCGCAGTTCTTTTAACTGGGTCTATGCCAGGTGGAAATATTGCAGTCTTGACGGGATTGAAAGCATTAGGCGCCTATCCTGTAGTCATTACATCTGTTGGAGCATCTCAATGGGGTGCAAATCATATTGATTTTACTTGGCTTGACATGGAAGAAATACTCTATGAACAAGATTTAATTCCAAATAGAAGTATTGCTGCATCTATTGGAGGACGTAATGATATGGGCAGGTTGCTTAGCCCTGAAGGTAGAAATATTATTACTGAAAATATTGCAGTTCATGGATTACCATTAATTAAAAAAAGTAAGCTGGCTGATAATATAAGTTATAGAATGGAACTTTTTAAAAATTTTGCAAAAATAGATAATTATAGTGCGATGATAAATGTTGGTGGTGGAGTAGCAAGCTTGGGTACTAGTTTTAATTCAAAATTACTTCCTGCAGGTATTGTAAACAGATCTGATGTACAGAATGTGTCATTGCAAGATGGTGGAATAGAAGGTGTTTTATCAAAATTTTCAAAAAACGATATTCCTGTTCTACATGTATTGAACATTAAGTCGTTAACAGAAAAACTAGGAATGCCTTTTGCTCCAATACCAGTTCCCGAGATTGGAGTAGGTAACTTATATGCTGTCGAAAAATATAACATACTTGTTGCTTTCATATGTTTAATTGTCTTGTGTATCTCAGTTTTCGTTGTTGGTTATCAAAGTAAAAAAGAAATAAAGGAGCATCTCATAAACCATGAGCCGGATAGTCTATTATAAATTAATTTTTATCTCTTTTTTAGTTATTTGTGATTCTACTGTGTTTGCAAAATTATTGAGACCTCTAAATAATAGAGACCAAAAAGAAATTCTTGTGATCAACTCGAAAAGAAGAGTCTATTACCCAATTGAACAAACAGGTCTCGTTTACAAGATTAGTGGACCTGCTAGAACAGAATTTATCAGTAGATATCCAGTCCTAAAGAAAAAGAAAAACAGTCATAGTTTTAACTATATTATTGTTCTTAACCAAAAAGACACCATTAACGTCAATCATCGATATAAAGTCCAATCGTCTGTGCGTTCTGTCCAACACCCAAAACATAGATATACTTTTTCTGGAAATTATTTTATTAACATTCCTAAGGGAAACCATACAGTCGAAATTCTCCAAAATAAAGATTTAAAATACCCTGTTCTTCTGCGTTTATTATCAAAGGAATTTGAAATTCCAAAAAAGAATCAAAAAATATTAGTTCCTATGGTCCATAAAAATAATGTGGATATTGAATTGGATGGAAAAAATCTAAAATATTTTGAATGTAGTAAAAACATACCTTTGCAGATAGAAGCATATGGTCCAAAAATCTTAAGAATTATTAGTAGATTAGAGTTTTCTGAAAAAATGGGAGCACAGGAATCTTATAGAATTCATGTCAAAAGTGGAAAAAAGGTGGTTGGTACTTACTTTTTCAATACTGAAAGGTCTGGATCTTCAAAAATTAAAAACCGTTCAGATAAAGTTCCAGGAAAATGGCGAAGTTGTGAAATTAAAGTCCCAAAAGGTAATCATAATTATTCTATTGAAGTTTTTGATGAGGGAAAAACAGCCCTTGCGCGTTTTATGTTATACTAATGCGATTTTTAATCATAATTAACATATTATATACTTTTTCTACTTCTTACGGTTCTACGCCAATCAACTTAAGTTTGAGTTATCAAGGTGGTTACGATGACAATGTGATGAGATTTTCTAAAAAAGAAATTTCCGATGCTTCTTCCAATCTACAATACCTTGGCGGATCTAAAACATTTGATAGTTATATTAATAAAATCCAATTTGGTTTTGATAAAACATTATACACGAAAAATAAGAAAGAGGTAATTTATTATTCATCCGTAGCTTTGTCAAATTATGTTCATAATTCAAACAAAGACTATTGGTCGGGTATCATATCCGTAAAATATAAATGGGGCTCATACCGAAATCTGAAATACTCTTTAAGGCACCTTAATAGTTATTACCTTCGTCATTATATTGATAGAGATTTGTCCTTAAACGACTTGAAGCCATGTAGTTTTACAGATAATGATCAATATCTGTCTATTTCAAATAGGATTAATAAAAATAATTGGTATATCATTAGTTTTGGTTTTCTTCAAAGGTATTATGATAATCCATTCACAGAATTTGATTTAAATATCTATTATGGTAAGATAAGGATAAATAAAAAAATAAAAAAATATGGTTCAATTTCTTTCCAAATAAATAGAACTGTCGCCGATAATGTGACATTTACAAAAACTGCAATTTCAAGTGACTTTGACCGGTCATATGAATCTATTGAATGGTATATGCCTATAAAAATAAATAGTCCAATAGACATTGTTGAGAATTTTGGTATTTCGTTTAGACAAGAACTGAGATACTACAATGCAGAAGCTGTAAATGATGTTTTACATGCTGGTAGAGATCATGTAGACAATAAATTAGATATTTGGTTTAATCAGAGTTTAAGAGAAAATCTTGATATCGTATTAAGTGCTCGTTTTCGATCTAGGGAAACTGGGTCATCATATAGTTGGGTTCGTGACCTAAAAAGTTTTAAACAATTGCAGTTATGGTGTAAAATTAAGTGGAGTTTTTCCTATGATAATTATTAAAAAATTTTATTTTTTGTTAATCGTTCTAATGTTTTTCTCATGCATGGAGCCGAATGATGAGGGTCTTTGGTCTGTTGATCAAATAAGTGTTTTTAATACTAAAGGCTTTTGTAGAAGTGTGTCTGTGGAAGAAAATATAGCATATGTTGCTTCTGGTCAAGCTGGGGTGCAAATTTGGAATTTAGAAACTGGACAAGTATTGCATGAATATTTGGGTTATTCACAAGATGGTTCGTACATCGAATTTGATGATATATCAATTGTAAAAAGAGATGGAGACAATAATTTGATATTCGTCACTGAATCAAACAAAAAAGTAAAAGTTTTCTTTTTTGATGATAGTAGTGATTTTGTTTACAGAAACGAAATAATGAGTGATCGCACTAAAGACTATGTTTCATTTCCGAACGGTGAAAGTGGTTTTACTATGTATGTTGCTGATAATGATGATGGTCTCAAATGGGGAACATATAAGTCAGATACTACTACCATATTCAATCTAGAAATAATTAATTGGATGCCATCTGCTGGAGGAGAAATTTCTACGGATGGAAAACCGCTAGGTATTGATAGTAATGGTGAAAATTTGGTAGCGATGGCAGTAGACCAATTGGGTGTAGAATTTTATAATCTCATCTTTGATCAATCTATTGAAAATGCTGGAGGTGAACCTGTTTTTCTTTCCAGGTTTGACTTAGGTGGTAATGCAGAACAAGTAAAATTAGTCGATAATGGAGCATATATATCAGCAGATGATTTCGGAGCATATTTTATCGAAAAAGAGTCAATTGAATCAGGTGAGGGAATAGTTGTTCATTTTGCAGAAGGCCTCACGGTTGATCATATTTCTGTAAAAGATGATATCGCCGTATTAAGCATCGGTTCTAAAGGGATTGCTCTTTACGATGTCTCAGATATTCATAATCCGAAAGCAAAAGGAATTTTTGATGTTGGATATGCATACAAAACTGAATTCTGGAATGAGCACATTTTAATTTGTACTAGATCAGGATTAAAAACCGCAAAAATAAATATTTAATATTTCAATGGAGATTAACAAATCAATGAAGACTCGAGTTTTATTATTTTTTTTTACAATTCTTTCTCTGAAAGCTGAACAATTCACTTTCGATAATGCATCCCCAATAAGGCAAGGTGTTCATGTCGAATGGTACCGAACAGTCGCTCCCTCTCTTGATGGCTCTGCTATTTTTGTGTGGTCAGACACTCGATTTGGTATGCGTAACGTATTTGCTCACAAAATAGATAAAAATGGAAATCTGTTATGGGGTGAAACAGGTGCAGTTGTTACAAATTTACCTGGAAGACAGGAAGACCCTGTCTCAATTGAAGACGGAAATGGCGGAGCGTTTATTGCTTGGGTTGACTATAGATTTGATGATGCTGGGGATATATTTATTCAACATGTAAACAATGACGGTTCAATATTAATGGATCCTAATGGGGTGGCATTAGCTCAGTTGCAAGGCCAACAGATTTCCATAAACATGTGCACAGATAGCCTTGGTGGCGTTTTTGTGACATGGCAAGATAAACGCGGAGGTGTTGATGATGATATTTACGGTACTCACGTTGATAGTAATTATAATATCATTGAACCCGGAATAGGTGTCCCTATTGTAGTTCAGGGCGGAACTCAATCAGCCAAAAGCATTGAGTATGCTGGAAACAATGAAGCTTTTATTTGTTGGTCAGATTCTAGGCAAGGTGAAAATATTGATATTTACGGACAAAGATTAGATATTACGATGTCACCATTGTTTCAAGAAAATGGAATTCCTATTGCTAATACGTCTGGTTTGGAAACAAGGCCACGAACAACTTTTGTAAATAATACAACTTCAATTGTTACCTGGAAGTATGGTGATGATAATGCCAGAATACTATTTCAGTTTGTTGATCAAAATGGACTTGTTTTTACTAGTTCAAAAGCTGTTTCTCAGTTTGATGCCATTCAAACTGGGCCAAGGCTGAAAAGAGGCAGTGAGGGTGACGTATTTCTGTCTTGGAAAGATTTACGTTTTGATTCTGTAGATGGTGATATTTTTATGCAAAAAATTAATGAAGATGGTACTGTGCAATGGGGAGATGGTATTCAGGTTGACTTAACAGACGGTGTTAATTTTAGCGGAAGGTTTGCTGCAAATGATATTGGCGGATTCGATATATTTTGGGAGAAAGGTGTTTTTCCAAATGTTGATATCTTATTCCAAAGTTTTAACTCGAACGGTCAGCCTCAAAGTGATATACCAATTGTTGTTACTGGTGATGAAGGTTATCAATTCGCACCCAATATCATTAGTGGCTCTAGTGATAGTGTATTTGTAGTGTATGCTGATCAAGGAAGTGGTAGCATAGATTTAAGAGTTAACTACTATAAAGGTGTCAGTGCGCTTTTCGAAACTGGTGGGTTGCTTGCGGTTAAAGGATTAGATGGAGATATTAAATATAATGTTGGATTTCCAATTGATAATGAAAAAATAGTTTTAGTATGGGAAGATAACAGAGCTAGTAAGAAAATTTATGCAAATGTCATTAGCTCGGGAGAAATATCACACTTAAATGGAAATCAAATCTCATTTTCTGATAATTCCTCAACTGAAATTGATTTGTCCAGTCCGTTCATGATAAACGCATCTAATAGCGTCTATACTGCATCCTTCGATGCCACTGAAACTCCGAAAAAGATTAGAATAAATAAATTAGATGCTAACCTAGAAAATATTTGGGATCAAAACGGCGTTGCCCTTAGTCCTGAGAATGATCAACGGAACGCTCATTTGGTGGATCTTGGAATTCAGGGTGTTGGTGTTTTTTGGTCAGAGAGCAGATCCTTTTTAAGCGGTTTTGATATATTTTTTCAATCGCTCAATAATAATGGAGAAAGTCAGCTGAGTTCCGGAGGTATTGTGGTCGCAGAGTCAAATGGAGATGATTATATCCAAAGTATACTTCCAACGCCTGATGGAGGCTTTCTTGTTTTTTGGGTAGAAGAAGTTTGGCCAGCATCAAGATTAAAGTATAATAAAGTTGATGCCAGTGGATCTATTTCTATTGGTTGGCCTCCAAGTGGCTATAGTCTCAGTAACCAGACCATAGGGGCAAATAATTTATCTGTTAAATCAATTTCGGAAACAAGTGGTGTGCTTGCAGTTTGGAATCAAGAGGGAAATTTTAGTGATATTTATGCCCAAAAAATTGATTGGAATGGTCAAAAAGAATGGGACGTAAACGGTTTGGCTATAAGTATCGAGGACAATGACCAATCTGCGATATCTTTTGATATTGATGAACCAGGTCAAACAGCATTTATTGCATGGGAAGATTACAGAAATGGAACTGACTACAACGTCGTTGGTAGAGAAATAAACCTTGTCTCAGGTACTATGAATCAAACCGATGTTTTTTTTACATTCGATACAACCAACCAGCAAAAGCCGTTGGTGAAATCAGTTGCAGCGGGAGAATATATTATTGTTTGGGAGGATGGTAGAGGGTATTATAATAATGACCCACTTTTAATAAATGGTGTTGATCTTTATGGTTCTGCCTATGTCACTGGTTCTGGAAGAACCACAGGTATAGACGGCATTCCAATATCTGTTGAATACCATGGTCAAAAAAATCCTAGGATAACCAAATATAGTGGCGAAGACTATCTCCTTCATTGGATTGATCTCAGAAGTTCCGGGAAAGAGGACCTTGCTAATTATTATGCTAAAATTATTCGAAGAACAGATATCCTTAGCTCAAAAAATGAAGAGTCTGATATAAATATTCCAAATAGTTTCAAGATTCATTCGGTATACCCAAACCCATTTAATGGTAAAGTCAAATTTGATTTTTCCATCGAAACTCCTCAATTAGTGATATTTAATGTCTATGACATTACTGGGAAAATGATTGTTGATGAATTAATTATGGGCGGTGCAAAGGGCTATCATCAAATTTCTTGGGATGGAAAAAACAGATATGGTGATTTAGTTTCAAGTGGAGTTTATTATTACACTTTCACACTGCAAGAGAAAATTGTAAAAGGCAAGCTTACATATTTAAAGTAAGTTATAAAATGAATTGTATAAATTATTATCATGAAACATTTTAAGGGTTTAATTTTATATGTATTTTTAGGAGGAGTTCTTTTTTCACAATCCCTAGATGAAAGATATCACTCTTATCCTGAAATTTTATCTTTAATTGATTCATTATCAAATATTGAAGAATACCAAAACATACTTTTAATCGATACTATTGGATATTCTTCTTTAGAAAATATTCCAATTGTTGCCGTTAAAATATCAGATAATGTTAGCATTAAAGAAGATGAGCCCAGAGTATTGTTTGTTGGTCAGGTTCATGCTGAAGAAGTATTAGGAATTGAAGTAATCCTTAGTTTAATGAACGATCTTTTAGACCCAAGGCCTGAAGATTATAATCACATGAATATTTTAAAATCCTACCTAGAGGTTTGGTTGATTCCATCTGCAAATCCGGATGGTCTTGGCGTGGTGCACGAAGGCCTTGATCTAACATTTAGAAAAAATAAAACTGACTTTTCCCCTGGTGGTCTTGACCCTAATGGTATATTCGATTTTGAGCCATCGATTGGTAACGATGTAGATGGTGTCGATTTGAATAGGAATTTTGGATTTAATTGGACATTTGGTGATACTTTTTTGGTTTTTGACGAGACGGATTATGGTTCTCATTACGATTATTATCGAGGTCCTTCACCTTTCTCTGAGAGTGAAGCAGTTGCAATTCGTGACCTAGCACTTCAGCATGATTTTGTTTTTTCAATTGTATGGCATAGTTCTAGATCTGGAAGATTATCAGAAAAGGTTTTTACATCTTGGAACTGGGAAGGTGCTAAGTCTTCACCAGATCTAGATGTGATGAAAGGAGTTGCAGATACGTTCTCTGGTTTAATGGAGAAAGAGGACGGCACTGGTAGTTATCTATCAGTTTTAAGTGGTTCAAGGAATGGTAAGCTACATGATTGGTTTTATAGAGAAACCGGTTGTTTTCAGTATTTAGTTGAATGTGGAACCTCAAACTTACAGCCAGATAGCTTATTAATAGAAAGCACAGTCAGTAGAACAAAACCTGCGATGATTTATCTAATGGATAGAGCCATAGGTTACAACACGGATGCTGGGCAAGCTACCGGTATTATTTATGATGCAAATACAAATGCTCCTATTTCTGGAGTAGAAGTTAAAATCGAAGAGCACTCAGGTTCTGTCTTAAAACCAAGGTTGACAAATGAATTTGGGCGTTATAGACGTATTCTAGATGCCGGAACATATCATCTAAATATCTCAAAAAAAGGATATCTCCCCACTAGACAATCAATTACAACAAATAACAGTGGTATTACTGAAACAGATTTTTCACTAATTCAGGCGCCTTTATTTTCAGTAAAAATAGATTTAGATAATGGAGTGACTGGGAATCTACCATACGAAGTAAAATGTCTTGTAATTAGTGAGAATGATACAGATACCTTATTATTTGAAGATTCATACATTGAGTTAGCACTGGCTGAGGGCCTCTATAAATTAGTTATTGATCCATCTATTGGCACGCCTTGGGAGAAGAAATTGTATGTTGACCAAAATTATAATTTCGTTGTACCAATGGGTATTTCAACTAGTTATTATCTAAGCCAAAGTTGGGATGAATGGTCAGCTGATCAAGATAGTTGGCACATTATAAGTGATAATTTATTATCACAATCAAGTATCTATTATGATAATAATGACTCGCTTCAAAGGTTACAAAAAATAAGGTCTCCGCTTTATGATATTGCTGGAAAAAATAGGGTCACTTTTAAAATAAATCATCAATATGAAACCGAGTGGGATCATGATTCAGTAGGTGTCTCAATATATGATGCCAACGAAAATTTATTATTTAGAGATGGGTGGAGCGGTCATAATTGGGGTAATTATGTATCTAATTATTTTAGTATTACAAATAATGAAGGATTTGAATCATTGAGATTGGTGTTATGGTTTAAAACTGATCAAACAGTTAATTATCGGGGATGGGATATAATTAGTTTTACAATGTATGCAATAGATGATGCATTCTTATCGGTTGAAGAAAACTTATCTAATACTCTGCCTCAAATTAATTTTAATTTTCAAGGTATTTTCCCCAACCCTTCGTTTGGCAAAATGAGTTTAGATGTTCGATCTTGGCAGGGTGGTTCTGCGAATGTAAAGGTTTATAACATACTTGGTCAACAATTGTATGAAAGAAAAACTGAGGTTTTAAGTAAAGGTAGTTTCTTTCTTAATTTAGACTTTAGAGATTTTAACTATGCTCCAGTAAGTTCTGGAATGTTCTTTGTTGAAATTGAATCAAATAATCAGAAAGTAATTCAAAAATGTATAATATTAAAAAATTAGTCTTTTTTATTTTTTTTGTAAGTGTTTCATTATCTAGTGACCGGCATTTTAGAGGCATGAATAAAAATGAAATCTTACGTTCAAAAATCCCAATCAGTTTTAGACATCAAGTAATGCAAGATTATGACATCTTGCCTCAACAGCTTTCTTTAAATAGAGGATCATATTTGATTATTGCCAGAGAAGGATTAGTGCAGCAAGGATACGTTGAAGTTTTTGCAGAATTTAAAAAGACACAGGGTTTTGATGTTGATATTGTTTCTCTTACAGATTCTGAATTAGATGTAAATAGTGTTCAAAACTATATTACCAATCACTTTACAGCAGACCCAATGCTTGAATATGTATTATTAATCGGAGATGTTGATGGTTTCGCGGAAATACCGTCATATTATTACGGACCAGAAAATGATGTAACTGATCAAAAATACACCCATATTTTAGGAGACGATTACATCCCTGACTTATTTATTGGAAGAATTTCTATAGATTCTGCTTATGAATTAGCTGTGATAATGTTAAAAACAATTGCTTATGCTAGAGAGCCTCTTGCTTATGATCAGAATTGGCTTGACCGAGCACTTGTAGTGGCTGGCAATTATGCTAATTCTCCTCCAATTCCAATAACTCCGAAGTGGACATCGTATTGGCTTCGAGATGAATTATTAAATTTAGGATATAGCTCAGTGGATACTGTTTTTTATCCTCCTATACAGCAAGGTGCTCCTTACATTACTGAAATAATTAATAATGGTGTAGGTTTAGTCAACTATAGAGGTTGGGGAGATGCAAATGGTTGGCATTATCCAGAATTCCATGCTGATGATGTAAATGGCCTAAATAATGGTTGGTTAACACCTGTTTTTATGAGCTACGTCTGCAATTCAAACGATTTTGCTAATAGTGTAGATCCTTGCTTTTCTGAAGCTATGTTAAGGGGAGGTACTACTAGTAACCCAAAAGGTGGTGTTGCTTTTATCGGTCCATCTGACTTGCACACCAGTACGAAATATAATAATGTAATTAATGCTTCTATGTATGATGCGATGATTAATCATGGAGTTCTTGAATTAGGACCCGCTTTGATGGCTGGGCAGTTTGGGCTTGTTAAAGAATTTCCAAACCAGAACGAACCAGGAGAAGCTCAAGAATTTTATTTTCACGTTTATAATATTTTAGGTGATCCTTCGCTGCAAGTTTACTTAGATACCCCTGATGCTTTTATCATCGAGGCAGATGAAGTTTTGTTTAAAGATGGTTTTTTAAGTGTTAAGGTTACATCATCAGATGGTAGCCCGGTTAAAGAAACTGTTATATCTGTTATAAAAGACGGCCAAATTTTATCTAAAGGTATTACTTCAGATAGTGGATATTATATTGATAATTTAAATCTAGTTAATCAAGGTAGTATTGATATTTATGCAAATAAATCTGGTTTCATTCAGGGGCATATTTCTAAATCAATAGTTAATGATGGTGATCTTGGTTTAAGAGTAAATAAAATATACTCATCTAATGAAGTTGAGACGGGTGTTAATTCTTTTGGTAGTGTAATTGATTTAAACATTCAATTTTTAAATTCTTCTTCTGATACTTTTGAAAGTATTGATGCAGTAATTAATTTTTCTCAAGGGGTAACGCCACCGAGTTCTTCTATCTCATTGCCCTTAATATCCAGTGGGGATTCAGCTATTGTCTCTGTAAGTAATTTACAATTACATGGTAGTGGAAATGAGTATTACATAGATGGCATTATTTTAAATCAAAATGGAAATGAATTATTTAATATCGGAATGAAAATCGAACCAGTAAATATTTTGGCTTCAATTGCTAATCAAGATGTATCTGTTTTGTCTGAATTCAGTCCTCAAATTCAAATAAATAATTATTCTTCATCAAAGTATGAAGATGTAAAACTAGTACTTCAAACTTTATCAGATGGTTCTGAAATTATAAACAATGACAATGTGAGTTTGAGCTATAATATCGAGCCATTTTCTAGCGAAGTGTTTCAAACAAATTACAGTGTAAATGTTGGAAACATATCTTCAGGAAGTACAGTGACACTTTTGATTCAATTAAAAAAAATGGATTCAACTTTTTTTAGTCAAAAGTTAGAGTTTGAAATTGCTTCTGAATTTCAAAATTTTCCCGTTTCTCCAAATGAATATGGGTATTGGGCATATGACAATGCAGATACTCAATTTGAACAAAAACCCTCTTTTGATTGGATTGAACTAGACCCATCTTTTGGTGGCAATGGCGCTACTGAATATTTACTTGATGATGATGATCATGTTGATGTTCAACTTCCATTTCAAGTTAAATACCATGGTGAGTACTTTAATGAATTGACAATCAATTCGAATGGCTGGGCATCTTTGGTTCCATGTGATATTGATTATTTTTGGAACATGTCTATCCCCTCATTTATGAGCCCTAAAGCAATGCTCGCTCCGTTCTGGGATGACCTTGAGGTCGTTGGTGAGGATTGGATAAGGGTTTACACAAAGCATGATGAACTTCAAGGGAAGTTTATCATTGAATGGTCCAGGGCTTTAAATGGTTATGATGAATTAACGAAAGAGACTTTTGAGATCATTATTTATGATACAAATGTAATGTCAACAGCATCAGGCGACAATGTGATTGAATTTCAATATTTAGAAATAGATGATGTGGATGTTACCAAAAATTATTCTACGATCGGTATACAATCGCCTCAAAACAATGATGGCCTATCAGTGCTTTTCAACAATAATTATGCTGCAGGAGCAACGATCTTGGTTGATAGTAGTGTTATTAGGTTCACAACTGACGCACCAGATTCATACATATCTCCATTAAGTGTAGATGAAATAACTTTTATTCCTGAAAATTTTACAATTAGTAAATTATATCCGAACCCATTCAATCCTAGAGTAAATATTGATTTAAAAGTAGTGGAAAACGGTAAAGTAACTATATCTGTTTTTGATATGAGGGGAAGAGTTGTTGATGAGATTCATTCAGGGATATTAGTTTCTGGAAATCATCATTTTTCATGGGATGGAAAAACATATAACAATCAACTGGCTAGTTCAGGGGCCTATTTTTTGGTTGTTTCAAACGGAAAAAACAAGCAATTCAAAAAAATGTTGCTTTTAAAATAGGAACTTAATTTTGATAAATAATAATTCTGTAATTACAATATATTCAACTTCTTGGTGTGGTCCTTGTGCAAGTGCGAAAAGACTACTTAAAGAAAAGGGGTTTTCCTTTGATGAAGTAGATATTGAAGAAAATGGGATGACGCGTGAAGATCTTTATGAAAAAACTGGAGGTCGTACAGTTCCTCAAATAGTTGTTGATGGAAAAACAATTGGTGGCTACGATAATTTATTAGAGTTAGAATCAGATGGAATGTTGATAGTTTGATAGCTGATTATTTAATTAGGCTTAGGGTTTCAATCGTTTTTGGAGCCCTTTTTTTATGCATAAGTTGTGTTAGTCAAGCTCCAACATCATGGGTTTTGAGAGATTTGCAGTCTCTTGATGCCAATATAATGAACACAGTCCAGTGGTTAAAGATTGAAAAAAGCAATTTTAAATTTTTGAATAAATCAATTAAGAATAAGTTAAATCTTTTTCGAAAAACTAATTTTTTAGTATTTCGAAAAATTGAATTAGAAATCAATAGTATTGAAAAAAATATAAAAAATATTGAAGTAGGCCTAACAAAGCAAAAAAAGTTGGCTAGACAAATAAAAAAAAGACCAAAACTAAAAATATTTAATACCTACGATAACACAAATACTAAGAGACTTCCATTCCTTGGAAAAAAAAACGCAACTGGGTTAAAGAATAGTAAATCAAAAACAGTTTTAAAAATTTTAGAGTCTTTGGAAAAAAATAGTTCTTCAATTATTGTAAATCAAACGTCATATAAGAGCTCCATAAATAGTTTAATTAATTTATTTAAAAAAGAAAAATATGATCTTGTTTTTATAAGAGAAGAAGTAGAAGAGTATAATTACACTATCAAAGAGTTAACTATTCTGCGGAAGCAACAAAATAATCTTTTGGAGAAATTAACTTTTAAATTAAACGATGCTCTGCTTGTAAGTAAAAAATCTTCCTATACTTTAAATCTTTTAGATATAAGTCAAAATATTGAAAACTATAATAGTAAGATGGACAAATTTGAATATTTTGTTAATAATTTAGTTGATATTGGTGGTAAAGAATGCCGCGGGTTAGTTTATCTAAAAAAAATCAGCCATAAAAAAGAATATCAAAAAAAATATGAATTGGGACTCGCGCACTATAAAATTTCTTTGAGTGAAATACCAAAGTTAATTTCATCAATTTAGTTAGTTTAGCAAAGTCATCTTTTTCACTAGTCTTTTATTTTTTCCTTTAATTTCTATGAAATAAATTCCACTTGATACTTTCTTGCCGTGCCTATTTTTTAAATTCCATTCAAATGATTTTTCTTCAGACTCTAATAGTAATAGATTCTTATTGATTATTGTTTGTCCGAGAATATTATAAATATTGATTTTGATATTTTGAGCGACTGGTGAGATAAGTTTCGTTTCAAATTTATTATTTTGACTTATGTAAGGATTAGGGTAAGCATTATAAACATTAAAATCTTCAGTTTTTCCTGGGCTAATAGAAACGCTATAAGACCAACTGTTCTGATCTTGGCTTTGAGTATTTATTAATAGACTAGCCCATTCGATCTTTGTTCCAGGATCAATATTTAAATCATTTCCTGTTTTAATAGTATAGTTTTCTCCATTTTGGTATTTCAAGATAACAGCGCTGAAGATATCTTCTTCAAATCCATTATCTACGTCAATCTTGATTTTTGCAGGTGCAAGTAAATCAACTTTTAAATAATTAGCAGCGTTTTTATAGATCGCGTTTTGTGTATAATTGACAGTGTTATTTTCAAAGCTAAGCTGAGCAATTTCTAGTGGTCCACTTACAGGGTATGTATTAGCTTCTTCATATGTAAATGGGTAAGCGTTTGGATGGCTCGACATTATTCGATTTGCTATCCTCATATTATTTATAGCGCTATTAAAACTTGATCCAACTTCTTTAAGAGCTGAATTTATTGATACAAAACTAATATCATTAACTGAGTTAGCAGCGTAGCGAGAATTCTCCCATATACTTTTTATTAAATCAGGTCCTCCTAGATGCTCCTCTAAATATTGAAAAAAAATAAAAGAGCCATACATATGAGTGGATTCATCATCTAATGTTTTACCTGAGTTTTGAAACCAAGAAGGCATATATCTATAATGGTCATTAATATTATCGTATATTTTATCTTCTGACCAAACGGCTGTTGCTTCCATTAGCCAAAATCGCTCGTAGCAGTTATAAGAAAATTGAATGGCATGGAAAAATTCATGAGCAGCAGTTACTTTTATATTTTCTTCTTCACTTAGGTTTTGGAAAGTTGAGCCATTATAGTTATTCCGCATTTTTATATAGCTCCCACAACTCGTGTTGGATTCATTTATGAAAGAGGTCGTATATGTTAACGCAAAATAATTTGAAGGCAAGTTGTTAATAAAAATATTATATTTCTCAATATTTGAGCTTTGGTTATTGTGAAATATTAAATCATAGTTTAAAGAATCTTTAAAATATGAATGAACATATTCGAAAATCATGCCCATATTTTCTGCGTAATCCGGAACACCATTATTATTTAAATCTTCTTCATCAATAGCATTATTACTCGATGTACTTAAATCATAATGTATGTTAAAATGTTCAGTCTCATAAATAGTTTCCATCACACTTGGTATTAATACTTTTAGTTCATTATTGATGACTTTTATATTTAAATCTTTTAATAAGTTTTCTTCTTCATCTGATATCGGCAGAGAATTATTTCTTAAAATATTATTAATGTGGTGTGAGGCATGTATGTATTTTTTATCGATACTAGTTAAAGCTTCCCAAGAATTATTTATAGCTTTTTCCCTACAAAAAGAGATATTAAAAGATAAGATAATCCAGAATAGTTTTAGTTTAGAGTTTCTCATCTTCCTGAAAAATATCTTTGTTTTTTACACGAATGAAAAGACCCATCAGGATAATTACTATTGCCCAAATTAAAGAAAAATAGATTAAATAAGATTTCAATTATTCGTCCAAGATTTATTTATTAAATAGGATAATATAAGAGTGATAATTCCTGCCTCGACATTAATTATCGTATCCTTGTCATTAATCAATGATGCCATTGAATACCCACTAGCTAAAATAAATAGCCAAGATTTAGATCGTGCGAATAGACTTTCAAACTCTCTCACTTTTTTCGTTTTAGTATGTGCAAGAATAATTGAGTCAAAATTGTCAATGGAATAATGGAGGTGTGCATTTAACAATTTTTTTTGATTCCGGTTATAAAATTCGAAAGAATCTACTCGTTTTTTTAATCTTAATCCGATTTGGGTATTGTTGTTGCTTAAAATTGGTTGAAAATCAATTATTGGTAAGTTGAAAGTTGTTTCTTGTTCAAGTTTGAGTGTGTCGGATAAAATATTATGTAGAGTAAAATAGAACCATTGATTATCTGATTG
>CALKMQ010000052.1 GCA_938092125.1 uncultured bacterium | reverse complement strand
CTGTTCCAGTATAAGCTCTATGCGCCCAAACAATTAAACCCAAAATAAAAAATGCTCCTGGGGACAAAATCATTAAACCATTGTTTTCATAACCGCCAAGATAGATTTGATTAGTTATTACTTGAGCACCATAAATAGAACCAAAACCAAATAATTCTCTAAAAAAAGCAACCGCTATCAAAATAGTACCGTAACCAAGACCATTACCCATACCATCAAGAAGAGCCTTGCTCGGAGAATTTTGCATAGCATAAGCTTCTGCACGGCCTAGAACTATACAATTAGTTATAATAAGCCCTAAGAAAACGCCAAGGAGTTTGCTCATATCGTACATATAAGCCTTCAATACTTGATCAGCAATGATAACTAGCGAAGCTATTACACTCATTTGTATTATAATTCTAACTTTATTAGGAATGTTGTTACGCAATAAAGAAATAACAACATTTGATATTGAAAGAACTGCAACAACAGCAATCGTCATTACTACAGCTGTATCTATTTTTGTTGTAATAGCTAGAGCAGAGCATATACCAAGAACATGAATAGAAATTGGGTTTTCTCCCATTAAAGGGTCTTTAATTATTTTTTTATTTTTACTACTAAAGAGATTCAATCTGATTCAACTTTCTGACTTTTGATAAATATGGTTCATATTTCTGTAAATCATTTTTTAGAAAAGTGGTTAGACCTTTCCCTGTAATTGTGGCACCTGAAATTCCGTCTACTTTATGCATAGATTTTGGGTCAGTATTAGATACATAACCTTTAACAACTTCTACACTAACTAAGCTGCCATTGGTATCAATAAGTTTTTTGCCAACAAAGTTACTTTGAAACCATTCTTTATCTACTTCAGCGCCAAGACCAGGTGTTTCTTTGTGACGATAAAAAGTAATGCCTTTCACCGTTTCAGCATCAGGCTCAATTGCAAAGTATCCATACATTGTTCCCCATAACCCTTTTCCAGCAATTGGAATGGCATAACCAGTCACTTTATCATTTTCTTTACTTTGATATATTTTATAATTATCCGAATTGGATGATTCAATAGGACCAAGAATAGAACCTGTTTTATCGACGATGAGCTCGTTAATATTTTTTTCATATAAAGATTGAATCTGATCATTTTCCCAATCGCTACTTAGATTAAAACCAAGTACAGATAATATATTCTTTTTTATATCAAGCTCTTCATTAATAGATTGTCTTTCTCGCAAACTATCAGCAGTGAGGGATAACCCCAGACCTAAGACCACTGTAACAATTGTTGTGAAAACAATAGTATATGTATCGCTACGCATATCTTGCCATCCTTTTGCTTATGTTCACTTTTACAACGAAATAATCAATTAATGATGCAAATGCGTTCATTAATAAAATTGCCAACATAACACCCTCAGGGTACGCTGGATTAATCGACCGAATGATAACAGTCAAAACACCAACAAAAAAACCATAAATTAACCTTCCAGTGTCTGTATGAGATCCTGTGACAGGCTCTGTAGCCATAAAAGTTAGTCCGAACGCAAAACTTCCCATTACTAAATGGTAATGCGGAGGGATTGACAACATTGAATTATCAGAAAACGGAGCAATTAGGTTACCAATATATGACATAGCAAAAAGTCCACTGACACCCCCCAATATCACCCTCCAGGAAATCAATTTCATAAGCATTAAAGTAGCTGCTGCTAAGAAAATAATAAATTTATTTGTTTCACCAATCGAACCTGGAATCCAACCTGATGCTAAATTTATCCAAGAATAATCAAATTGAGTTATTCCATTTAGTAGAGAAACTGCATCTGCGTTACTGGTAGAAGCAGGTACAGACAAAGCAGTAGCACCTGAGTAACCATCAGGACCAACTAGCCAGACCATGTCACCTGAAATTTTACTAGGATATGAGAAGAAAATAAAACATCTAGCCGTTAAAGCCGGGTTAAAAATATTCATCCCAACTCCACCAAAAATTTCTTTACCTATCACAATTCCAAAGGAAGTAGCAATGAATAATTGCCAGAGAGGAATTGATGGTGGCATTGTAAGCGGAATGAGAGCACAAGTAACAAGAAAACCTTCTGATATTTCATGTTTTCTAACGATAGCAAATAAAATTTCCCAAAAAGCACCAGCAACAAATGTTACTACAATTATAGGAATGATTGTTTTAACCCCAAAAATTAAATTTTCTATCCAAGTTCTCTCAAACCCAAATGAAAGAGCATTTTGATAACCTACATTTATTGCACCAAAGACATAGCAAGGTATTAGTGCAATAACGACGAGTATCATTACTCTTTTAATATCGATACTATCTCTAATATGAGGCGCAGATTTTGTTTTTGCATCCGTACTAAATAATATAGTTTCGGTTGCTTCATACAATGGATATAGCCAATTAAGTTTTTGGCCTTCATCAAAATTAGGCTTTATTTTTAATAAATAGTCTAATAACCACTTCATCTTAAACCTCTGCTTGAAGCATATCTAAACCTTTTCTAATCACACCACTAACGTCTGTCTTACTAGGGCAAGCGAATGAGCACAATGCAAAGTCTTCATCATCGCACTCGAATAACCCTAAACTTTCCATCTCTTCAATGTCTTCAGCAAGAATAGAACGATATAATTCATTTGGAAGAATATCCATAGGCAGAACTCGCTCCCAAGAATTTATTGGAACCACTGCTCTGTGATTTCCATTTTGAGATGAAGTAAAAGGAAACAAAATATTACTTAAAGAAACAAACACAGGTGTTAAACTATATCTCGATGAACTACTACCAGGATTAAGCATGCCTATAAATTCTCTATTAATTTCATTAGAAATAACACTAATTGAACTATCGTAAAAGCTCATGTAGTCTTCTAAAGTACATTCTCTGCCTGTCAAAACGTCTCCGGAGATCATTCTGACATTATCTGATGATAGATTTGATTTTAAAATAGATTTAATAGGATATCCAGTTTTAACTCTAAGGTGAGTTGGCTCTTTAACGCCTGGACCCGCAACAGAAATAATTTTAGAAGGGTCATATACGCCCTTCAAAAATAGTTTTCCAATCATAACCACATCTTGAGGATCAATAGTCCAAATCAATTCAGACGGCTTGAGGTGCGAAATATGGTGTATTTGAATACCAACATTACCTGATGGATGAGGACCTTCAATAGTATTAATATTCACATTTTTAACATCAGAAAGCTTAGAATCAACTTTATTAGTAAGATATACCTTACCATCTGTGAGTTTTTCTATTGCATTTATCCCCGCTTGAAAATTTTCTATTTCGTCAGCCATCGCGATTTCAAGATCGACCGCTAAAGGGGCAGTATTTAAACCTGAAATAAAAATATCTCTAGGCCTAATCTTATGGTCAGGGATAGTATTAAAAGGCCTTTGTCTAAAATGAGGAAATAAATTCGCTCCCAATATAACATCCAAAACTTCGTCTTCTGATAAATTAGAAATGTCATTCATTGAATGACTTTTAAAATCGAGGCCTTGCTGATCCTTATCTAATTCTATTTCAATTTTTTCTATAACTCGCCTAGGACCATATTTGATATCTTTAATTATACCACTACCTGGAGATGCCCACCTCAAACTGGGATTGAGTTTGTCAAAAAATAAAGGAGTACCTATTTTAACATTATCTCCAACTTTAACCATTAATTTTGGTTTAACACCTCTAAAATCTGAGGGCAATAATGCTAACTCTGAAGCTGTAGGCGCTGTGGATATATCTGATTTTGGAATCCCAGAAATTTTAATATCATGGCCTTTTTTAATCTTTATGTGGGACATTATTTATACTTAAAAATTGTTTATAATATATTATTTAAAAATTTACTAAATAAATCTTAATTAAATGAATCCAATTACATAGCCTGAGAATAGAAAACCAATGACTCCTTGACCCATTTCGCTAGAGGATTCCAATATAATCCAAGAACCAAGGATGGTACAGCCGTAAATATAATTAGACCCAACATTAAAGAAGGTGGATAAGACAACTTGTCACTTCTTTTACCAGATAAGAACATTACTTTG
>CALKMQ010000051.1 GCA_938092125.1 uncultured bacterium | reverse complement strand
AAATTTCTTTTATTGATGTTCAAGGTAATCCATTCACGATTTCAGATTCAACTACAGATGGTACGCAAGTAATTTTTGATAAAACAAAACCAACACTAAACCCAGTTTCAATTATTTCAGATAATTCATGCTCATCAGGGTATATTGCAAAATCTGGAAATATTGTTAGTATAAGCTATACTGCAAGCGAGAGTATACTTTCTTCTTTTGCTACAGTTATGGGAGACACTGTATCAATTTCTGACCTTGGAGCTTCTCAATATAAAATAGATTATCAGCTTAACGATTCTAATATCGAGGGACTAGTTGAGTTTAATATTAAATTTACAGACTTAGCAGGTAATCTTAGCGAAGATGTTACTTCTACTTCAGATGGTTCTGGTGTGGATCTTGATTTGACTTTACCAGTTTTAGATTATGTTCATATAGAATCTAATAATAGCTATTCATCAATTGCTGTATTAGGAGACTTAGTGACACTTACTTTTGAGCCTTCTGAACCTCTATCTTCGAACACGACTACGATGGCAAGCACTACAGTAACAGCATCAGAAAATAACGGTACTTATTCTGCTACGTATATAATACAAGATTCAGATATGCTCACGGGAGGATTTTTACCATTCACAGTTAACTTTAATGATTGTCCTGGTAATGTTGGAATAGTAGATAGTACAACATCTGATGAAAGTTTTGTTAGTATTGATATTGGTCCACCAGAAATGGTATCCGTTAAGATATTTTCTTCAAATCAAGATTCATCTTGGTCTAAAATAGGCGACAGTGTTTTTGTTTTTTTTGTAGTTAATGAACCTTTAAAAATAGTTGGTTTTCCTTCAGATGCCAACCCTCCATATTCATCCTTAAAAATAGGCGAAAACTCCGTAGAAATAATTAATGTTGAAAATACTAGTTATCAAGGCTTTTATGTAATGACTGAACCTGATAATGAAGGGCAAGTGCCTTTAGAGGTTTCATTTTATGATCTTGGTAGTCAAGCTGGAAATGATGGCACTCCAATTCAAGCTACAACGAATAATAGTAAGGTTATGTTTGATAAAACTAGCCCTACAATAACCCAAGCTACATTTACCACAAACAATATTTATGGCGATTCGCTTGCAAAAATAAATGATGTTGGTTCCATAAATCTTTCATTAAACGAAAACTTAAGATCTGTTTTGTCTCAATTAGATAGTTATAGTATTTCAATGAATGGAGGGAATCAAAATTTTTCATATGATTATACTTTCTCTGATCTAAATCAGAATGGCTATATTACTTTGAGCATGCTAGCAATTGATTCTGCAGGAAATCAATCAGATACAATAATTAATAGAGTTTATTTTGATAAAACAGCTCCTCAACTATCTTCTATTATAGAGGGCTCAATAATTGAAGATAAAGTATATTCGAGGTTCGGAGACTCACTTCAACTCGCTTGGGCAAAAGTAGAGTTAGAATCTGGAATTAAAAGATCATATATCGGACTCGGATCAGATTCGGGATTAGTTGATATCGTTAATTGGATTACATCAAGTAATGAGAATCAAGGTTCTCTTACAGCACTAAACCTTGATAATAATTCTAAATATTTTGGAGCCATTTTTCTTGAAGATAATGTTGGAAATATATCTGATTCAATCTGGGGTGATGGTATAACAATAGATCTTGAAGTGCCAAATGTTGGAAGTGTCTGGGATGGTTTTTTAGATGAGGATATTGATTACACAGCAGATTCTAACAAATTATTTGTCCGATGGAAAGATTTTACTGATAACCAATCCATTGATTTCTATGAAGCAGCAATTGGCTCAAATAATGATACCATTAACGTTGCAAGTTGGCAAAAATCAACTTCTATTGATAATATTCAAATCTTAGGACTTAATTTAGAAAGAGGAGTAAAATATTTCTCATATTTGCGAGCAGTTGATTCCGCTGCAAATATATCTTCAATATTGAAAAGTGACGGTTTGGAATTTGACAATACACCACCAAATATTAAATCAATTTATCCATTATTTGACTCTTTACAAGTATTATCTGTTTTAAATAATGATGAAATTAAAATTAATTTTAATAAGCCTATTCTAAAATTTGGGTTTACAGTAAGCGCTTCTCAAGATTCTAATCTTAATTATTCTACAGTCATTCAAGATTCTGGAATCACTATTTCAATACTAGATATTCTTCCAAGTTACGAGACAATAACAGTGAATTTAGATACAGCCATTGCATTTAATTTGTTGAATTATACGGATACAATGGTTTTTAGAAGCAAGCTATGGGGAGATTTAAATGATGATTACAAAATTTCTGTTGAAGATATTTTATCGTTCAATCAAAACTGGCCTAGGGTAAATACCGATTTAGGTCCTGTAAGCGGAATGCCACCATATTTATTTCCGTCGCCTGATGGGATATCAGATTTGAAAGACCTAGCTGCTTTTGGTAAAATGTGGGTTTGGTATTATCATGAAAATAATGGAGACTCACTTTTATCTTCAAACATTTCATATAACTATGATATTCATGCAGAATGGGAAAAAAACTATTTAAAATTATTAGTGCCCGAAAATACTTATGGTGCTGAATTAGTATTTTTCAATTCAAATTTTAAAATTAAAGACTTCCACATCAATAATTTAAAAAATGGTTCTTTTCATTTTGCCGTTTCTGATACTGATAGAAATCTAATAAGTTTTGTGATAGCAGATAAAAGTGGTTTGGACTCTCCTCTGACATTTTCACTGGTTAACAAATCATTAGAAAAATTGACGACTTCATTAAAGTATAAATTTATTGATAA
>CALKMQ010000050.1 GCA_938092125.1 uncultured bacterium | reverse complement strand
ACACCTAATAACTGGCAAGATGCTATGTATTATCACTATTATGAATTCCCGTTTTGGCATCATGTTCAGCCCCATTATGGGATTAGAACCCAAAAATACACCCTAGCCCACTTTTATTATAATATTGATGTCTGGGAACTGTATGACTTAGAAAAGGATCCAAATCAAATGAACAACATCTATAATGATCCTAATTATGCTTCCACAATAACTGAATTGAAAGCAAAACTTAAAAACTTGATGATAAAGTATGAAAATGATAAAAGTTTAGCTGACTTTAGAAAAATAACAGATACTGATTTTGGGAGAATTGTAGATAATATTAAAGATGAAGAATCTGTTCAAGAAATTTTAAACAAAAAACAATGATGCTATTGTCAAGTTTATTCAGGTTTCGCCTCTTTTTGCTAATAATGTTCTCATTAATTCTGAATAAAAATAGCTATAGTCAACAAAATAAAATCATAATTAAAGCGGAGAAAGTAGTTTATAAGAAAATAGATTCAACACTTTTAAATCTTCATGTTTATAAGCCATTAAACTTTCAAAAAGATAGTATTTATAATTGTATCGTATTTTTTCATGGTGGGGGTTGGAATAATGGAAGTCCTAGAATGTTTAAAAGACAATCTATGTACTTTGCCTCTAGAGGAATGATTGCAATAGCTGCTGAGTATAGAATTAAAAACAAGCACAACACAACACCATTTGAAGCAGTAGAGGATGCAAAATCTGCAATTAGATATGTAAGAGAAAATGCAAAAGAATTGAGCATAAATCCAAATATGATTGTTGCAGGAGGTGGTTCTGCTGGTGGTCATTTGGCTGCTGCTTGTGGTAATATTGAAGGTTTAGACAACCCAAAAGAAAATCTAAAAATTAGTTCTGTACCAAATGCTTTAGTACTACTAAACCCTGTAATAGATAACGGCCCTAATGCTTTTGGATATCGAAGATTTAAAGATCGATACACTGAAATTTCACCCATTCATAATATTTCAAAGGGTGCGCCTCCAACCCTAATACTTATTGGTACAAAAGATAAAATTATTCCCGTCAGTACCGTAAAAAACTATCAAACCAACATGAAAACCGTTGGAAGTAGATGTGAATTAGTACTTTATAAAGATGTAGGGCATGCCTTCTTTGCAAAACCCCCTTTAAAATATTTTATAGAAACTACATTAGAAATAGATTTATTTTTAAATTCTTTATCCTACATAACAGGAAACCCAACCATTAACAAACAATATTAACCTTAATTTTTATTTGTTTTTGAATTATTATTTAAGTTATGCTTCAAAAGTTATAGGTTTTTACTCATAAATTTTACTCATAAACAAAGTACAACACTAATTTTATAGGACTAAGTGTAAGTAAATAACACTTTTTCTTAAAACTATGTTACTATGAAAAAAATTTTAATTTTAATTTTTACGTTTTTTATTTGCAATTACAATTTAGTATCTCAAGAAATTGATGCAAATGCCACTACAACTTCAATATCTTTTACGAATGAGGAGGGCTACACAGCTCAAACGCATGTAAATGCTCTTTCTGACTTTGTTGCAACCAGCTCATCAACAAGTAGACAAGTTATTAGTAATGGAGGTGTCGGTAGTAGTTATCACAGAATGACAGTGAAAACCCAATACCAAAGGCATCAAAAGAATCTTCAATTTACAGGAGCTTCTGGAGATATTCTTACTCTAAAAATTAAGTTTAAAATAAGTGGTACTCTGGTTGCAGATAAAGAAGTATTCACTTTAGGATTGAAAAGTATTTTTGATGCATCGAACACACAAACGATAGTCACGGCTAATGATGCTGGTCAAAGAAACGGTGAAGTTTTATCTATTCATAATAATGCTTCAAATCTACTTAACATCAGATATAAAACAAACGCAGCAACAGCAGCGTATGATACTAGCGATTGGAAAGAACTCACCATCAAATATTTTATTGGAGATAATTTAACTAATTCTAGAATTAAAGCCAAACTTGATAACGGAGCCGTATCCTCAGGTTGGGTAAACCAATCTTGGACCTCTCAATTACTCTATGATGCAATAACTACTGGCTCAGGAGCTTACATGATATTTGCATCAAACACTGCTCTAGGTAGTGACGCATCAGTAAATCATTTGTGGATCGATCAATATGATTTTACAACCACTGGAGATAATGGATTAATTTTTCTTAGTGGTGGCTTTGTTGATTCTACCTCATGGAATACACAGATTAGTCCTTCAAGTTCAAATAGATTGTTTTTATTTGGTAATACTGCAACTTTAAATAACGGATCTTCTGATTTTGCATATGACTATATGTATCTAGACCCTGCTTCTACTTTAGATGTTACCAATGTGAATAGCTTGGACTTAAATGATCTTGATGTTGATGGAGCATTAGATATAAAGACTGGAGAAAACAGTGTAACAATAAATAATAACCTAACCATTGATGCTTCTGCTACTGCCAGTATTGCTAATGGGAGTTCGTTATTAGTAAATGGATCTGCTTCAGGAAATTTAACCTACACTAGAACCCTAGCCACTACAAATTGGTATGGAGTAACATCACCGGTTGCAAGCCAAGACATAGATGCATTTATTTCAGCTGAAGGTCTCGCACAATCAACTGAAGATACTGATGTAGGCTTATCACAATCTTATGGGTCTTTTGCAGATACATGGACCTACTATAATTCTAGTTCAAGCAGTTCTGGAAATTTTATTGAAGGTAAAGGATATATTATAAAATTAGTGTCAGCTGGCGATATTAGCTTTACAGGGACTTTTAGAAATTCAGATATTTCAAGAACACTCGCAATAAGTGGTAATGGTTTTAATTTTATAGGAAACCCATTTACTTCTTACACAGATATAGCTTCTATGTTAACAACAAATACCGGAGTTTTAGATGAAGAAACTATTTGGATTTGGAATGAAGATACTGCTAGTTATGACACAAAGGTAACTGCAGATGCCTATAAGCTAGCACCAGGTCAAGCCTTCTTCGTCAAATCTGATGGAGTTAGTGGTTCATTGGCACTTAATAAAAGTTTTCAAACACACCATACTTCTGACACTTTTCAAAGAACCGAAAATAGACCTGAACTTTATCTTTCACTTTCAGATGGCTCAGCCTCTAAAGAGGCTAAAATCTATTATATAGATGGAGCC
>CALKMQ010000049.1 GCA_938092125.1 uncultured bacterium | reverse complement strand
GATAATTTTCCACGCTCAACAAAAAGTGCTCCACCGCTTAATTTTTTTTTTGCAATAACATTAAAAGGGAACTGTCCATTATTTTTCACAAAACCTTCTTGTGCCAATAAGTTATTTATAATTAAAAAAAAAGCTAGCGTTAAATATAATTTAAGAAAAATTATATTTTTCATACAACAACTATAAATTACTATTAAGAATATTCATTAAGCTATCCTTAACAAACATATATTCATTTTTATTCTTCTTACTAATAGGATCACCTGGAGGGAGTTTTTGTTTGTAAGGATCAACTTGTTTCCCATTTTTCCAGAATCTGTAACATACGTGGGGGCCTGTGGCTAAACCAGTACTTCCAACGTATCCAATAATATCTCCCTGTTTAACATAAACACCTTTTTTTATGCCTTTTTTTATCTTAGACATGTGTAAGTACTGTGTACTATATGTGCCATTATGTCTTACCTTGACATAGTTTCCATTATTTCGCGTGTAACTTGCTGTAACAATTGTTCCATTTGCAGTTGTCATTATAGGAGTTCCTTTTGGAGCCGCATAATCTGTTCCAAAATGACCCTTCCACTGTCCAGTAACTGGATGTTTTCTATTACGGCTATATCTAGAACTTATACGATAAAAATCTAGTGGAGCCTTTAAGAAGGCCTTTCTTAAAGTTCTTCCTGATTCATCAAAATATTCTCCATAATTTTCGTTTTCCTTGTAATAAAAAGAGTAAAAATTTTGATTCTTATGAACAAATTCTGCTGCCAGTACTCTACCTATTCCTATATACTCACCATCAATATAATTATTTTCATAATAAACCTTAAAAGCATCTCCTTCTTGTATTTTAAAAAAATCAATGGTCCATGCGTATATTTCTGATAATTTTATGGATACTCTAGGGCTTATACCAAGTTTATCGATAGTCTCAGAAAGTGATGAATTAATTGTTCCTTGGGATACTTTAAGTTTGGTTACGACTTCTTTCTTGCCTCTATAAATATTAATTTCATTAATTAAATCAAAAACAATATAGTCTGTTGCATTTTCTTCATAAATAAAATAACACAATTTAGATATAGAATCATTTGAACTAATAAGTGTATATTTTTGACCTGAATTAACTCTTCTAACGTCAAATATACCTTTAGATTTATTTACTATTTCTGCTATCTGCGGATGATCAATATGATTGAAATATAAAATCTCTCCAAGCGTTTGGCCTTCTTTTACTATTTCTTCTGAAACAGAAAATGTGTCAACTAGAATTCCATATTTATAAACTGGATCGTTAACCTCTTCGACATAATTAGCATCATTATCTTCATGGTCTTTTCTTAGAAGACTATAGATTGCAAAAGCAAAAACACATGAAATAAAAAATACTTTGAAATAATTTTTCATTAGTGCAATTTATAATTTTATTTTATGAGATAAAAAATCAAATTCAAAAATTATTGACAATAGCTTTTGAACATTAAAAATAATTTTTTGAAAAAGAAAGAATCCCTTCTTCGTCAAAATTTTTACCCATAATTTGAAATCCATATGGTAGTTTTGATGAATGGTTATTAATTGGCATAGAAATAGCTGGATTTCCAGATAGATTAGCCAAAACAGTAAAAATATCTTCTAAGTACATTTGGGTTGGGTCTGTATTTTTATCTCCAATATTAAA
Organism: uncultured bacterium; assembly: GCA_938092125.1. Taxonomy (GTDB): domain Bacteria; phylum Fidelibacterota; class Marinisomatia; order Marinisomatales; family UBA1611; genus TMED80. The sequence goes on along the minus strand of CALKMQ010000049.1, from coordinate 1,308 downwards.
GGCAACATGAGGTGTGGTTGGAGTCAAAACGTAATCAAATGATTTAAAAATTTCTTCAACCATATTTTTGATTTTTCGTCTAATTTTTTGGGCCTTAGTAAAGTAGGCATCATGATACCCAGAGCTTAAAACAAATGTACCCAGCATAATTCTTCTCTTAACTTCTTCGCCAAAACCGGTATTTCTACTTAAAATATAAGCTTCATTTAAATCTTTAATGTTTGATTCTCTATAGCCATAATTAATCCCGTCAAATCTGGCAAGATTAGAAGATGCCTCAGCAGTTGATAAAACATAATAAGTAGCAACCAAGTAATCAAGAAGTGGAAATGAAATTGGCTCAACCAAAAAGCCTTGGTTTTTTAATTCATTAATTTTTAATAGAAAGTTTTGTTTTATCTCAGGGTCTAGCCCCTTGTGATTTATGCATTCAGAGATATAAGCTATTTTTTTAGATGATTTATTAAAATTTAGTTTGGAATAGTTAGGAACATCTAAAGATGAGGATGTAGAATCATTTCTATCTTTTCCTGAAATTACTTCTAAAACTAATGCGATATCTTCAATATTATTTGCAATTGGTCCAATCTGATCAAAAGACGAGGCGTAAGCTATTAATCCATATCTGGAAACACGTGAGTAAGTTGGTTTTAATCCTATAACACCACAAAATGCAGCAGGCTGTCTAATAGAGCCACCAGTGTCACTACCTAAAGAAACCAAACAAAGTCCTTCAGAAACAGCAGCAGCAGAACCACCTGAAGAACCTCCCGGAACTTTATTTTGATCAACAGGATTCTTTACGGGCCCATATGTTGATTTTTCATTTGAGCTTCCCATCGCAAATTCATCGCAATTTAAGCGACCAATTATTATAGCGCCGTGCTCGACTAAACGACTTACAACAGTAGCGCTGTAGACTGATTTAAAACCATCTAATATTGAAGATGATGCTGTAACACCATGACCCTCATAGCATATATTATCTTTAATTGCTACAATCAGTCCAGAGAGCTTTCTGTACTTTTTAGCAGATAGTTCTTGGTCAATTAATCGAGCTTGAGAAATGGCTGAATCGCTAAAGGTTTCAATAAAAGAATTGTTTGTGCTTTGATTAATTTTTTTAATATAAAAATTAACTAGTTCTTCACATGTAAAATTAGAGCTGTATAGCTCGTTTTGTAGGCTTTTAAATGACCGAAATAACTTCAAATCTAAAAATTAGTTTTCTTCAGATTCATCTTCAGATTCATTTTTACCTTTCTTAAATTCATTTATTCCTTTACCTAGGCCCTTCATTAATTCTGG
>CALKMQ010000048.1 GCA_938092125.1 uncultured bacterium | reverse complement strand
TCATTTATTAATTATACACTTTTTAACTTTTTTGGTAAAATAAATTTTATTTCCATAGTGAATTTGATTGCTGAAAAAAATATTGTACCAGAGTTAATACAAGGTAATATGACTCCAAAAAGTTTATTTGATAGTATTATGCCTTTTATCAAAGAGAATTCTAAAGAAAGAAAAACTATTTTAGAAGACTATAAAATTTTGAGTGAACAATTAGGCCCAAGTGGCGTCTTCGATAGAGTAGCAAATGCTATTATTTATGGTTTAAATCGATGAAAACTTATTATAAAAATTTACTGATTACCTGCCAAGCAGTTTTAGCAAAATGGTTACTGCTAATTATTTATAAAACAAACAGATGGGATATAAGGGGGTCAGAATATTTTGAAAAAGAGTTAAACAATAAAAAAAGCGTTATAATATCAACTTGGCACGGTCAACTACTCACTCCATTTATGCATTTAGCAAAAAAAAAATATTATGGCCTTGCTGGGTTGAATCGCGATGGTGAATTAATATCTAGAGTGGGGAATCAATTGGGCTGGAAAATTCTTCGAGGATCTAGTTCAAAAGGTGGATCAAGAATATTTATTGAAATAGTGAAAATTTTGCGTCAACCTTCAACTTTAATTGGTATCACCCCTGATGGACCAAGAGGTCCTGAAAAAATACCCAAGGCAGGTTTAATTAAAGCTGCGCAAAAAACTGGCGCCATAATTATACCTGTTTCATCAATTTCTACAAGAAACTGGAAGTTTGTCAACTGGCATACTTTTTTTTTAGAAAAACCATTTGGTAAAATATATCTCAAATATGGGAATCCGCTAACATTCAAAATTGATGATGAGTTTGAATTTTGTAAAAGTTCTTTAATTAAAGCAATGAACAATGTAGAAGAAGAAAATAGGGAATATGTTAAAAAAAATAATTAATAATTATTTTTTTAAAATCATTACCTTCCCTTTATCTCTCTTATATGGGTTTGTTTCTTCAACAAAAAATTATTTGTATGATACAAATATTATTAAACCCAAACATTTAACATGTAAAGTAATTAGTGTCGGGAATATAACTACGGGTGGTTCTGGCAAGACCCCTACAGTAGAATTTTTAGCTCATTACTTAAAATCGATTGGCAAAAATGTCGGAATTATAAGTAGGGGGTATGGTCGGAAATCAAAAGATGTCCTAGTTGTAACAAATGGCATAACTAAACCACTACTTTGGGAAAAATTTGGTGATGAGGCATTCCTACTTTCAAATAAACTAGATGGTATTCCAATAATAGTTGGTAACTCAAAATACCAGGCTGGTTTAAAAATGGTTAATAATTTTAATATAGATGTTATCATTGTGGACGATGGTTTTCAACATCGGTCTCTATATAGAGATCTAGATATTGTTCTTATAAATAGTAAAGATACCTCGAGGGCTCATAGACTAATTCCAATAGGCCTATTAAGAGAGCACTTAAGAAACTTAAAAAGAGCAGATTTATTAATTTTTACAAAAACCAATATTCATGAAAAAAATGACTACATTTTCGAAAAATTTAATAAAACTAAAACTGGTAAAATTAAGAGCCTCGTTGAATTCAGTAGTATACTTAAAAATAAAAATAATAATGAGATAAAAACGTCTGACGTCGAATCTCAAGATGTGTATCTATTTTCGGCTCTAGGTGACAATGAAGGGTTTAAAAAAACAATAAGTAAAATTGGATGTAATATCGTGGGACACCATAGATATCCAGATCATCACAGATATAAAGATTATGATTTAAAAAAGATACAAGAATTAGCCTTTAAAAATAAAGCTAAATTCATAATTACTACGGAAAAAGATATGGTTAAAATAAAAGACTTTAAAACATCAATAGATGTTTACGCTGTGCAAATGGTACTAAAATTTTCTCCTGAAGAAAAATTAAAAAAATACGTTAATGACCTTTTTAACTAGTTCATTTGTCCAGCACCCCAAGCAAATACGACCCCAACAAATGTTAACATAAGAGGCCATCCGCTATTAACTAATTGCTTTGCACTTGGATCATAGAATACGTGTACTTGGAAATCATGTGTTGTTGTTGCTCCATGCTCATCAACTGCCATTAAAATAAAATCATTAACCCCATCTTGATTTTTTCTAGGTGTCCATTCTAGAGTAGCAGTTCGTCTATCGAATTTGGCAAACTTAGGCAATCTAACAGCACGATAAGTTACCCTGTCTCCATTTAAATCCTCAGTGGTTAATTTATATCTCCAAGTGTGCCCCGTTAACCCAACAGGTTTCGGAGTAGATATAATAGAGGGTGGATTATTTATAAATATTTTTCCTGATTGAATATCTGTTCCATAACCATCCGTAACAGAAACTTCAAAATCATTATAATTTATTTGTGCAGCCTTAGGCACCCATAAAATTTTACCACTTTTATCTAGTTGCATTCCATGTGGCCCTTTTGTAAGGCTATATTTTAAATTAGCACTTTCATTTAAATCTTCAACTCTAATTTGATATTTAAATAATTCTCCAACCAATGCCATCCGTGGAGTATTTGATATAATAGTTGGTAAGTGATTTGAATAAACTTCATACACTTGCTCATCTTTAGTATACCCATCTGATACCATTACAGATATTCTATGCATATCTGTCTGAGCTTTTTTGGGTGTCCATTTTATCGCTCCTAACGACTCGTCAACTTCCATGCCTTCAGGAAACTCTGTGAGAGTAAAACGAACCGGGTTGACTCTCTCTACGAGTAATCGAGGAGGCTTTCCTTTATTTCCTTGAAAAAATTCCCAAAGAAAATCTTTTATTTTAATTGTTCTTCCATTTAAGGTAGAAGCAATTACCCATAAACGATTATCTTCATAAAAAACTTCCTGAACGTATCTTTTAAGGTTGACTCTTGACACTAACGTGTCAGCAGGATATTTAGGGTTCACATAGTATACTTCTTTTGCATTATACCAATCTCCTAAAAATCTGTCAATGTTTTGAATTACTACATCATCAGAAATGTTGATACTATAAATCTTTGTGTTACTTACATCTTCAACTTTTACAACTTTATCAAAAGGAAGTAGAGCTCCTTTATTCCTATCAACAGTTATTAGTTTATAACTGTACTCATCCCCGACCGTTGCTGTCATCGTTGGCACAGATACAATCTTTATTGGTGCATTTACAAAAAATTCTGACTCTATAAACTTACTAAGGTACCCATCAGAAACTTCAATTCTTAATTTGTGGAAATCAACTTGAGCCGTAGATGGTTCCCAATGTAATCGCCCTGAAAGTGCATCCATTCGCATTCCATCTGGAAGGACATGGGCTGTATAAATTAATTTATCACCTCTGTTGGGGTCTTGTACTTTTAAATCAAAATCCCAAATTGCACCTACATTGACTTTTGTCATTGGAGCCGGCGCTGTTTGAA
>CALKMQ010000047.1 GCA_938092125.1 uncultured bacterium | reverse complement strand
AATATCCAACAACATGTTTAATAAAATAAGTGGCATATATAAATTTTGTCGTGCATGCTTTTTTACATCTTCGATACATAAAATAACCTCGAAAATATTTGCCTTAGGAAATTTTTTATTAAATGAAACCATTCTTGACTGCAGACCCGTATTTTCAAAACCACTGTTTAATCCTTGTTTTAATTTATTCGCTCCACGCATCCATATTATAATGAGGTTTAAATGATGATTAAAATCTAGAGGATTTGTGACAAAAAGACGAGAATAATGAGATGTAAAGTTTCGCCATTTTTCAGAGTCTTTGCTAACTACAGTTGTTGTTAATTTTTCAATTTGATTAATTAATTTGTCTACTGGTTGTTTGGAAAGTGTACGCGCTCGATGAATATTACCCCGGCAAATCGTCACGAAAAACCCAGCGTCTGACTCATTCTTATTATTTGTAATTAGCCAGTCATAAACATATTTATCCGATAAGGTTGGAATGTCGATAGTTTGGCATCTTGAAATAATTGTCTCAAATAGCATTTTTTTATGATCAGTCACTAAAATAATCGTAGTACTATCTGGAGGCTCTTCTAATAATTTTAATAAAGCATTCCCTGCTTCACCTTGTCCAGAACATAATAATTCACAATCAAAAATAACTACGACATTTCTGCCACTATCTTTTTCATATTTAAAATAAAGTTTTTTCTTCAAATCTCTAATTGATTGAATCAAAATTCTATTCGCCTTAGGAATTGCTATTTTATAAAAGGGGTCCTCCGATTTTGCAATTATAGATTCAAAATACTCCTTTGGAAGAACTCCTTCACCGCTAGCACTCTTCGGAGTTGGCAATGGAACAATAATATGTAATCGTTCATGCTGTAGTGTTCTAAATTTTATACAAGAGCTACATTTATTACATATTTCTTTAATAGAGTTTTCACAATTAATTAATTGTGAAAACTTTAGAGCGAGAGTCTCTTTTCCTGAGCCAATTGGCCCAGTGAATAAATATGCACTCCCAACTTTTTTTGAAACTGATATATTTAATAATTTATTCCAAATTGATGACTGAGCTCTTGAAACATCGTTTGTCATCATTTTATTTTTTTGTTAGCCATTTCTCTGGGTCTAGCTTTTGTCCCTTCCCCCAAACTTCAAAATGTAATTTGGCCCCATTTACTGATCCAGAATCTCCCATATATGCAATTACATCGCCTGACCTGACTTCACTATCTACTTGTGTTTGGATATTCGTTACATGACTATATACAGTATAAAATCCACCACCATGATCTATAATTATTGTTGTTCCATATCCTCTTATATAAGTAATTGTAGTAACCACTCCATTCATTGTAGATCGAATAGATGACCCGGGTTGTCCTTTTATATCAATGCCTGGATTATCTGTCGTCGTTTTTAATCGCGAATTCCATTGCTTACCAAATTTTGAAATAACTCTTCCTTCAGTTGGCCAAGGCAACTGACCTCTTAACAGATTAAACTCTTTTGTTTTAAGCGCTTGTTGCTGTTGTCTAATCCTCGCTTCTCGTTCATTCCGTGCCTTATCTTCAAGTACTTTTTTAATAATCGATTCAAGTTGCTTCACGCCAGAAGATTTTTCCTGCATATAGTTAGCTAATGCCGATTTGTCCTGCCTGATTCTATTTAGCTCTTTTTCTCTCTTTATCCTCATTTTTCGAAGTGAGGCCATTTGTTTTTGCTTATCTCTTTTTAAGGCAATACTTTGCCTTAAAAGCGATTCAAGCTTTAATTTGTCTTTATTTATTACTAATAAAATATTCTCAATATCTATTGTCATTTTTTGCTCAATTGAAGAAACTATTTTAAGATATTGTGTCCTATATACTGCCTGCCGCCATGAAGTTGAAGACAAAACTCTTTCTAGGTCTGAAACCCTCCCTTTTAAATATGTATTAATAATTCTTTGCTCATATCTTAATCGGAGCAAGCTTAACTCATCTTCTTTCATTTTTATTTTGCTTTTTAAATTATTTACCCTATCTCGATTGAAGTTTTCTTCTCTTTTTAGTGACTGAATTAATTTATTTACTAATGCTAACTCCTCATCAAGGTTTGTAATCCTTTTTGAAGTAGTAGTCTCATTAATATTTGCTTTCCTTAGTTTTGAGCTTAACTTTTCAATCTCCTTTTTCATTTTATTTATGGCGTCATTTTGATACCTAAGTTCCTCATTATAATCTCTTTGAGATGATTGCGGATAAAGAAACCCAATAAAAAAGCAAACAAATAATATTCTATTTAATATTTTCATCTAATGAAAGCTAGTCAGATTAAATTACTGATTACAACGCACAATATTTTCTTTTAATCAATTATTTTTCTTCAACTTTGAACAAAATAAAATCTTTAAAGGAAAGTTCTAAACTTTTATCTTTTAAAAAGTATATCCAAAGTTGTTCTTTTTGATTTAAATCATTAGAAACAATCTTATCATGAGGCTTGCCAAGTAGCTCTTCAATTAAAGGGAGAGTCATACCAATTGTTAGACGTGGAGCGCGTGCTATCGCTTGAACATATCTCGCTTTTGACATTTCATGATCAATAATCATTTTTGACTTGTATTTGCTATATTTGTTTAATTTAAGTTTTAAATCTTTAATCAATTGTTCGTTTCTTTGCCCAATACCAGAGGTCAATTTTGAGGCTTCTTCTAGTGATTGAATTGCTAAAATGATCTCATCAAAATCTTTTACTTTATCTGCTAACTCTACTAATTGAATTCCAGCTTGATATTGTAGTGCTTTAATATTTGATTCTAATGCGCTATTTAACTTAAGTGCCTCTGAATATTTTGTCATAGCCTTACCAAAAATCAATATTGATTGTAATTTTTGTCCTTGCTCAAGTATTACATATGAATTGAACTTATCTAATATTTTTTGATCAACCTCTGAAAATTGTGAGACCTTTTTTACAAGACTAAGCGCATCCCTGTAAAAACCTCTATCTAGAAGTAATTCTGCAGAATTTATCCATTTTCTAGCTATTTCATCTATGCGGAAATTCAAGGACTTAACAATAAGGCTATCATTGGTTATAACTCTTGCCCTTGCTTTAATGTATTTATCAAGAGCCTTTTCTGTATCACCGATGTCGTCAAAATATAAGCCTTCTTCCATTATTTGATATGGTATTCTTTTATTACACATCTTAATAAATTTCAATGCCCTGTATTTATTAGAATGATTTGGGTATGAGTTAATAAACTCTAAAAATTTTCTTTTCGCACTTATATAATCCTTTTCATAGTAAATACGCTTTGCTTCATCTCCTGTTGTTTTTTTGCCACCATAAAAAGTTGATAGAGTTAAATAAAGTCCATAATTAGCAATGTCAAATCTATTTACAGGGGTAACGTTTTGAGGGTCGTCTATCTTATTTATTTTTGTGTAAGAGTGCCTCAAATCAAATCCAATGGAAAAACGATTCGATTTACCAGGATCAATTATATATCGAAAGCCAAAGCCGATGTTCATTGAAGTTCCGCTACCCGAAGGGGATTCAGTCATAGTTTCTATTCCCTCATCATAATAAAAATTTGAAAAAGCCAATCCGTAGCTATACCTTAAGTTTAAATACCATGAGTTGTATGGCTGCCATTGTAGAGAATTTGTAATGAGGTATTCTTTGATATCAGGTTTAAACTGAATCATTTTTTCACTTAAAGATGTACCCTCTTTCCAATCATTTGGTATATTTTTTGGAGAAAAAATAGAACTTGACCTATAATTAAAACCAGTCATTAGATTCATCCAACTAGTTTTCATAATTAAGTTTGGAATATTTATCATTCCAAAGTCTATATCTAATGAAGATCCTGCTATATTTTCAATACCTTGGTCTAAAGACGTCACTTCGCTGTCAAACCAAATCCAATTATCTAAATCTCCCGCAGAGGGAGCTGCAGCACTACCAGTTAGCTTGCCTGTCACTCCTAAACCATAGCGCATTTCAATCGGCATATAAGTAATTGGGGATGCAAATTCCCTATTTCTAAAAAGTCTATCATAAATAGGAACTTTTTCAGAACTATTATCGTAAGGAATTTTTATCAGACCCCAAAAATAACTCTTTGGTTCTTTCTCAATTCTTGTTTGAGAATTTAAGAAAGATGAAATAGTAATAATTAATATTATATAATTAAATATATTATGTTTTATCATTGATACAATTTAAGTATTCATATATCTTTTACAATGAGAGACTCAGTATATTCTAGAGCTGAAATTTTAGCCATTAATACATTGACATGAAACACTGCATAATCTCATTTTTATTGACCTGCTTTTTATATTCTCAAGAGTTTAACATTGCGAGAATTCAGTATGATGGAGGAGGGGACTGGTATTCGGACCCAAGCAGTTTGCCTAATTTATTGGACTATCTCAAAACCCATACGCCCATGAAAAATGCAGGTACTGAAATAAGAATAAAACTAACAGATAATAATGCTAAACACTATCCTTATCTTTACATGACTGGGCATGGCAATATCAAGTTTTCTGAAAATGAAATAATAGCTCTGAGGTCAATCCTTACTAGCGGGGGATTCCTTCATGCTGATGATAATTACGGCATGGATAAATTCTTTCGGAGAGAAATAAAGAAAGTCTTTCCGAATAAAGATTTCGTTGAACTCCCTTATGATCACCCAATATTTTCATCTTATTTTACGTTTAAAAATGGGCTCCCAAAAATCCATGAGCATGACAATAAACCACCTCAGGCATTCGGTATATTTGAAGACGAGACCTTAATAATTTTATACACCTACGAAACAGATTTAGGGGACGGCTGGGAAGATGAATCTGTTCACAATAACCCCTGGGAAGTGAGACAGGAATCCTTGAAAATGGGAGTAAATATTATATACTTCGCACTAACACAATAGTATGAAAATATCGAGTTATTTAAAGTCATTAAAACAAGAAAAACTCAAAATTGATTTGCTTAGTATCCTGTTTTTATTTTTTATAGTTATTATTTCAACTTCGCTATCTCTAATATTTCTTGAATCAGTTTTTTACTTTTCTCCTGAAATAAAAAAAATAATTATTAAAATTATTCTTGTTATGTCTACCACAGCTTTTTTCTTCGTTGTGGGTTTTTTATTTTTAGTAAAATATGATTATTTTAAAAGCTACACTTCGGTAACACTTGCAAAAATAATTGGTAAAAATGTTTTTCCTAAAAATGCAGACACTACTTTAAACGCATTCCAAATTGAAACTTCAAAAAACAAAAGTCAATCTAATGAGCTAGCAAATAGTTTTACTAGAGAGGTTGCGAAAAAAATACAAGATTACATTCCAAAAGATCTTATAGATAAAAAGCCTCTTCTAAATATAAAAATGATTACACTTGTAGTCATGTTTTTATCTATTATGTCTTTATCTATATTTTCTAAACAAAGTGGGAATTCTTTCTACAGATGGAAAAACTATAATGAAAAATTTTACGCTCCAAAACCATTCCAGTTGTATAGCTTAACAAAAAATCAAAATATCCTTGGAGGTGAAAAAATCTCAATTACAATTATTTCCGAAGGCTCAACTCCAGATTCTATTTTTTTAAGTCTAACACCAATACAGATATCTACGAGCGAACGTGATTCAGCTACCATCACGCTTAAAACTAAAAGAGATATAAATGGTTTTTATCAATTTCAATTACCAGAGTTGTTCCAAGATTATGAATACAAAGCAATTGTAAATGCAGAATATTTTTATGAAGCTTGGAAATCTGTTACCTCAACACCTGATACAATTTTTGTTACCGATCGACCAAAATTCGAAGAGTTTGAAATTCTTATAGTTCCTCCTTCTTATTCAAAACTGCTACCTGAAGCACTAGATGGGAGCATCGCCTCAGTCCAAGCTCTAAAAGGGTCTGAGATGAAAATAAACTTATTAAGTAATAGAATACTCAAATCAAGTTTTATAAAACATAACGATTCAATAAAATATTTAAGAACTATTGAAAATACTGCACTCGGAAGTTTTTATTTAAATAGTGACGGCCAATTTTCAGTTTATATAGTTGACCCTAGAGGCATTACAAACAGAGACCCAATTGAATACAAAATAAATATTTTATCTGACTTGAAGCCAACTATAAAGATAAAAAAACCTAATCAAAAAATTACACTAGGGAATAATCAAATAATACCCTTTGATTTAGAAATAAAAGACGACTTTGGTTTTGATAAACTTCAATTAGCTTATGAGGTTATTCGACCAAAATATTTAAATGTAGAACCGTATATCGCAATGTTCACAATCCCAGAGCTTGATCAAGACACTAATTACCAAAATATAAAAACACCTTGGAATTTATCGGAAATAATGCTGATGCCAGACGACGAGGTTCATTACCATTTTGAATTGACAGATAATGATAATATATCAGGTCCAAAAAAAACGATATCAGAAAAACTAATCGCTATGGTTCCTTCTTTAGCCGATTTGTATAAAGAAATGGAAAGTGAAGAAGAAAATATTGAAGAGCAATTCAATGATAGCGTAGATGAACTAATAAACTTAAAAAAACAATTAGAAAAAATGGAGTTAAATGTTTTAAAAGTAGAAGATGATTTAGAGTGGGAAGATCAACAGAAAATTAAAGAAATGGTCTCAAAAGCAAAAAATGAATTTGAGCGAATAAAAAACATTTCAAACGCAATGGAAAGTTTAATGAAAGAAAGTGAGAAACATAACCTTCTCATGCCTGACTTATCAGAAAAGTTCAAAGAACTTTCAAAGTTAATTAATGAAATCATTCCAGAAAACATTCTTAACGACCTAAATGAAATCCAAAATTCGCTAGAAGAAATGAACTTAGAAGAATTGCAAAAATCTTTAAAGCAAATGGCAAGTAATATTTCAGAAATAGAATCTGAGCTTGATAGATATATTGATATTTTTAAACGGTTGAAAGCAGAACAAAAATTAGATGAATTAAAAAATAGGTTGGAAAAGTTAACTCAGCAAAAAAGTAAACTTGATGAAGACATTAAAGACTCTGAATCTCTTCCAGATCAAAATAATATTCAAAGAATTACGCAAGAAGAATCTAGACTGCTTGATGAATTAAAGAAGTTAAATGATGAAATCAAAACTGCATCTGACCTTATTGAGCCATTTAGTAAAACTTCAGCTGATAAACTTCAAAAATTGAGCACTAGCAATAATTATAAAAATGCAAAAACTAATATAGAAAATACTATTTCAAACTTGCAAAAGAATAAAAGCGCAAAATCGCCTAGTCTA
>CALKMQ010000046.1 GCA_938092125.1 uncultured bacterium | reverse complement strand
GTTAGTTCTCTCATCACCATGTAACTATTATCTCACCGTTTCCATCATTATAGCCTTGTGTATGAGTGGTATTACTTGTGTTGTCACTATTTGCATAACTACTACCGCCGCCGCCACCAGACCAACTGCCTCCACCACCACCATAATATCCACCGCCGCCACCACCACCTGAGGTACTAGCGCCACCATCTCCGCCAACTCCTAAAGTTCCATCGGTTCCTGGACTATGACTACTACTATATTGACCCCCATCACCTCCTTGAGATTGCGTTCCACCTTCCCCACCACGGCCATTACTAGTATTATTATTAGATTGTCCATTAGCTCCTGTAAGACCTCCGCCATCTCCACCATCATCGCCGCCTGCACTGTAATTAAATGCAGCACCACCACCACCACCAGCAATAACCATGCGATTACTTAGAGATGTGCCATTTATTCTTAAATCAGAGGCTCCGCCACCGCCGCCACCTCTATATAGAGATATTACAGCGCCGTCTCCACCACCATTCCACCCACCTGCACCAGCTGAAGAAGAACTAGCGTCGGACCCTCTTCCTCCAACATATAAATAAATTACTGTTCCAGCTGTAACGGTTAGAGTGGTTTGTACTCTTCCTCCTAATCCAGGTATGTGATTGCCTTGAGAAACAGTACTGCCTACTGCGTTTTCTCCGCCACTAGGTCCTTTTATATCAATCACTAAAGAGGTAACACCAGAAGGTACAGTAAAAGTCTGCTGAGATCCAGTATATGTAAAAGTTTGGGTACCTGATGAACTAGCAGCAGTATGCGCTTTCTGCGCACCATGAAATGATGGCAATGCTATTTGAGCATTTATAATATTCATTAAAACAATTACATATATAGAAAACTTCACAAAAGAATTTATAAAAGAATAATTCGGTAATACGATTTTAGTTTCAATCTTTGAGTAACGTACAACAAACAACCAAGTACATGATTCACTTACTAGCATTATTTCAAATAATTAGTACAAAAAAAATGACTGTACTAAATAGTACTAATTTATATGCCATAATATGCCACAATATGCCAAACTATGAGATTTGAATATATAGCAAAAAACCCCACTAAAAGTGAGGTTTCTCGTCGTGTACCCGGGGCCGGACTCGAACCGGCACGGTATTGCTACCAACGGATTTTAAGTCCGTAGTGTCTACCAATTCCACCACCCAGGCAATAAAATTTCAAAAACATAATGAGGCGTCGGCCGGATTCGAACCGGCGAATAACGGTTTTGCAAACCGGTCCCTTAAACCACTTGGGTACGACGCCATTGTTATAATAAAACTTACATAGTTTTTTTAAGACAACAATCTAACTTTTTTTAAAATTATAATCTCATGCGCAATAAATTAACATATGGATTATAAAAGAATAACCATATATAACAGACTCAGGGATTATTTTATACCAGCAGCTGTACTAGATGAAATATTTCAAAATCATGAAGACATTAAAACGCTTGAAAGCGCATACGATTCATTAATTCAAGACGGATTCAGTGAAGATGGCGCTGCAGAGAAAATTGCTAAGTTAGTATTTGAAGAGACAGGCATTGAACCAGATTACGGTCTAGATGAGGAAGAATAAAAATAGTTAAACTGATAGTTTTTACTTATCTGTTGTTCTATTTGGTATTCTGCCTTTTCATTCACACTTAATATTAAACTATCTAAAAGTGGATAATTTTGCTCCACTAGTGTTTCGGTATCTATTTTTCCGAGACTATCCAAAACCATATTACAAACTCTAACTGTCCTATTTCTAGTGTAACCCTCTTTAGTATCTTGCCATATTATTGGATTAATATCCATCTTGCTTTTAAGCAAAAGCATTTGGTAATAGACAATAGAGTCAACATCTACTGGTTCTGCCGAGCTGGAAAGAGAAAAACCAAGCAAAATACATAAGATGCATCTCATTTTACTACAGTAACTAAACCTACAAAAAAATAAAATATTATTGCTGTTACACACATGCCGTAAGTTGATGTCCAGCTAGACATATACTTAGACTGTTCAAAATCTCTATTGTATTCATTAATTTGAATCTGGTCAATCAGTGTTTCCCCACCTTTTTCTCTGCATATTTTTGAGGCTTTAAAATATCGAGGGAGATCTTTAACAGGTAAAGCTTTAACTCCAAACTTCCTGGCAAAAGTAATAGTTCGATCAGAGCAAGGACTACTTTCATTGAAAGTATCTTGAGAATAAATAATAGAAAAACAAATAATAAAGCTGCGAACTATGTTTTTCATTTTAATGCATAAACAACTTTAAAAGTAAAAATAGGAATTTCATCAATTTTCATTTCTGGACCTTTAACGGTTTTACCCTGAAAACGCCACTTATTTTTCTTATAGTTATTATTTAAAAAACCCATTTTAACATCAATACCAATCCACGGTCTTATATAGTATCTATACCCAAGCATTCCTGAATAGCCTAGCCAATCTGTTACCATCGTATTTTCAGAAGCAACCTGACTTAATGGATCTTCATCACCGAAGCTATTTAATAATTCGTTCCAATCATCTGTAATAGTGTTAACTCCGCTACCATCTGTACTAGAAGGCTTTGTTTCAAGAATGAGTCTAGAACGACCCCATATTGGTGTCAATGTAAAATTCAATTCAACTTTTGGTTTAATTCTAAAAAAAGTTTCCAGAGGTATCATTCTATAATTTATGGTACGATAAAAAACAGGCTTACTAGTTGCAAAACCTTCCAATCTTCCAATGTCTATTGACTTTAGAACATTGTAACCTACCCTGGCATTATGAAAGAATTCATAATAAACACTAAAATTAATCAACAAATTCCTTGTAAGTATATTGCCTGTAGGAAAAGACACTAGTTCATTACTGTCGAAACCTTTCATAGTAGGTTCATAGAAGCCAGTACCTAAATCAATGCTAATTTTTGGCTGACTGTAAAGCGATACCATAAAAAGTAGCAATGGAATACTTTTAAACTGTAAAATTTGACTCTTCATAAGACTATCGTAATTTACACCACATGAAACGATTACTAGAAATATTCATATTTTTATTCGCAACGCTTTATAGCGATAGTCTAGATACGGATGTAAGTCATGTCATTATTGATCATAAAGGAAACTCTATTATAGCTCTCATAGACTCTATTGACCTCGATAATGTTTATTATAAACTGAAAAGTAATAATGATCCAGGAAAGATGGACATAGATAAAGTCTATTACATTTATAATGATTTTGATAGGATATTTCATTACGACTGGAGTTACTATGAAAACTTGAGAAGAATCTCAAATAGAACTGGTAAAATAGTCACTTTGGAAAATGATAGTATAGAATTTAAAAATATCGAATTTGCTTCAAATAGAATTTATCCAGAGATACTAGTGCATGGAACAAATGACACGTCATTTTATATGAAATCTTTAGATGTCTATAAAATTGAGACTGACTATTCCGTGCTTCATTACGCGGCTGAGAGAGGTTTTTGGTATAGTTTTTCAGCATTTATATTATCTGCTGCAATTGATACTCGACTTAAATGGGATGATTCCAGACGGTTTGCTCCTCAAGTATGGGATCAATACAATGATTTATTACCATCAGTAAAGTTCATAAACTTAAAGCCAACGGGCGTAACATTTGCCTCGGTATCCTATTTGATACCAATGTCCGTTCTGGCATCGATGCTTTGGGATATTTATAAAGATAAGCGTTCATTTTATTTCCATCCACTTGAAAAAGAGACACCATATCCACGAACAATGTATGTATTTTCACCTAAGCATCTAATGCAAGCTTTTGTAAAAAAGTCATTGGTTCGAATCGAAAGAAGCACAATTGGTAATTATATTATTTCAAACATTAGAAAAAGAATAAACAAGCAATGAATACTATGAACCTTATAATTAGTGCTTATCGTCATTTTGCTTTTCTTCTACTTATCATGTTTTTTTCTTGTGTTGATAAAGAGCCTACATTGATACTACTACCTGACACAACTGCTCCTAGCGGATATATTGTAAGTCCCTTAAATGGCAGTTCAGTTTCTGGTAATACATCCCTCCAAATAATAGCGATCGACAATGAAGAAGTTGATACTGTTTTTTTCATGATTAAGAGCCAAAAAGACAATAACTACCAGAATATCGATTCAACTACTAATGTGTCAAATGATATTTGGCAAGGTAGTTGGGATACACAAAATTCACGGTGGGTAGAAAACGAAAATTATTTTATTACATTTAAAGCCGTAGACCTTGTTGGGAATTCCTATATTGCATCACCGATAATCGTAAAACTCGACAATCAAGATGATGAGGCGCCAAATGGTTATATAAAGAATCCTATCACAGGTCAAACTGTGAATGGCATTGTTTCAATTGAAGTTGAAGCAACGGATAATAAAGCGATACAGTATGTAAGTATTTTTGTAAATAATGAAATTAAGATAACCCATTTAACCGAACCTTTTAATTATAATTGGAATACTGAGGTAGTCACAGATGATCTTGTTTATTCTATTTACGCAGTAATTGTAGATGTCGACAATAACAGAACAACAGTTCCACCAATAAGTGTAACCGTTAATAATAATCTCCCTATAGATGTAACTCCTCCTACCGGTGCATTAACTAGTCCTCCAGCAGGTTCTGTAGTTTTTGGCAATACTTCTATACAGGTAACGGCTGCTGATGATCAACTTTTAGATTTTATAGAATTTTATATTGATGGAAACCTGAATGGATCCTTTGAATGCAATGGACCTAATTGCACTGCCTCATATGACTGGGACACTGTAATAGAAACCGAAGGAGAACATACCATTCAAGCTATTTTAATTGATGGATGGAATAATAAAACAGTTTTAACCCCAGTAACTGTAATCGTTAATAATATAGATCAGGATGACATACATCCCACCTCTATTATAATCTCTCCTGCATCTGGCGCATTAGTTTCTGGACAAGTAATTATTGAAACTTTGATTAGTGACAACACAGGCATTGATAAAGTTGATTTTTTTATAAATAGTGTTTTTGTGCACGTAGATAGTACCGGACCAGATTATACATATATTTGGGAGACAGATACTGTCCCAGATGATGAAGATTATATTTTAGGTATTATTGCATATGATTTAATTGGAAATGAAGGACCAAGTACGCCTATCACAGTACATTTAGATAATGATGATAATGTAATACCAAATGGAACAATAACGTACCCATATGCTGGACAAGTCGTTTCTGGTATTGAGCAAATTTCTGTTTATGCTGTTGATAATGCAGAAATCGATTCAGTATTATTTTATATTGATAACGTAATGGTTTTTTCTGACACTGATGAGCCATATGAATATGATTGGAATACAAATTTTGAGATTGAAGATGTGAATCATATAATTGGATCAATTATTACAGATGCTTCGGGAAATCATTTTGAAGTTCCTTCAATTAGTGTTTTTGTAAATAATATTCCAAATGATTCTAATCCTCCAACAATAATTATTTCTAGCCCCCTTGATGGTCAAACTGTTTCGGGTGTCGTTAATTTTGCCGCGCATGCAGATGATGATACAGGTATAGCTAGTGTGGAGTTTTTTATTGATGGATTTTCTGTAAAAACAGATACTGAATTCCCGTACTCTTTTTCTTGGGACACAATTATTAATATTGGTGTACATGGCAATGAACACGCACTATCTGCTATCGTTGTTGATTTGGCTGGAAATACAACTTTTTCTCAACCAATTTTAGTTATAGTAGACAATTAAAATGATACTTCGTTTAAAATATTATTTAATCATTCTAATTGTGCTTTTAAGTTGTGAAGGTCCTTTTTTTGAAATACCTCCAGAGCCCGACACAACAGCTCCTTTAGTTGAGATCACTAATCCTGCTAATCAAGGAGTGCTGTCTGATTCTGTTTTGGTTACTATTTACGCTTCTGATAATGATGCGGTTAAAACCGTGCAATTATATATAAATGATTCGTTAGTGCTTGATTCAGCTGAAGCACCATATCAGTACCTTTGGAATACTTTAGATTATGCTGAAGATCAATTTCATAATCTGCGTGCAAGAGCAGTTGATTTTGCTAATAATGATAATCAAACTAGTCCAGTGCGGGTAATTGTGGATAATAATGATAATATTAAACCAACTGGTGCCCTGCTTTACCCATTTAGTGGTCAAACTCTTAATGGTGTAATAACTATTATTGCCGATGCGTCTGATAATGATTCATTATCTTCCGTTGTTTTTTTTATAAACGGAGATTCAGTAGGGGTAAAAACAGCTGCTCCATTTTCCTACAATTGGAATACCGCTCTAGAGTTTGATGATTACTCCTATGTCATAACACTCAAAGTAAATGATGCCAGTGGTAATTATATTACTCTAGGACCAATAAGCGTTACAGTTGATAATGAAGAAAATATTGAAGTTGATACCACTCCGCCTACAGGTACAATAGTATATCCTCCTATGGCGGCAACTGTCTCTGGAACTATAATTATTCAAGTAGATGCTTTCGATAATGAAGAAGTAAGTAAAGTAGAGTTAATCATAGATGGAACCAATCCGATTGTCGACGATAGCTCACCTTATGAATTCACCTGGGACACCAACGATGCAAGTGAAGACAATAATCATTTCATTGCTGCAACCGTTACTGATAGTAGCGGAAATACCACAAATCTAATGCCAGTCACTGTTTTTGTAGATAATGAAGAAAACATAATTAATGACAATGTTCCACCAACAGTATTAATAACTAGTCCTGCAGCCAATCAGACTGTTAGTGGTCAAATTCAAATTACAGCAGCTGCCTTTGATAACATTGGGATTTCTAGAGTTGATTTTTATCGCAATGCTGTCTTCTATGAAAGCGATGCTAATTACCCATATGAGGTCTCCTGGAATACCTTATTGGAAGATGAGGAAAGTTCGCATACCTGGTTTGCAAAAGCATTCGATACCAGTAATCTAATAAGCCAAAGTTCATCCATTGTCGTAAATGTAGATAATGAAGATAATATATTACCGAATGGCTTTATTGCTCAGCCTTACGCCGGGCAACAAGTTAGTGGTGAAGTAGAAATTTTAATCTCTGCCACAGATAATATTTCTGTTAGTTCTGTTGGTATTTATATTAATGGAGAATCTGTAGTCTCAATTAGTCAATCTCCTTATTCTTATCTATGGGATACCACAGCAGACGAAGTAAATGAAGATGAAGAATATATTATATATGCAAGAATTAACGACACGAATGGTAACTTCTACAATACACAACCAATAGCCGTTATTGTAAATAATGACACGGAGTTTGTGGATATAATACCGCCTGTGATATCAATATTATCGCCCATATCTGGTGCTATTGTAAGTGACTCAACACAAATCCGTATTTATGCTGATGATAATATTGCAATAAAGCATGTTATAATTACCGTTGATGATACACTAGAATTTACTTTAATTGATAGTCCCTATATAGCAGTATGGAATACAAATATCTACCCCAATGAATCCCAGCATACTATCAGCGCAGTGGCAACTGATAGCAGCAATAATGAAACGACCAGTCAATCAATTATTGTGAGCGTTGATAATTTTTATGCTGAAGTAATCTCTTTAATTAACCTTACACAACAAGTAGGTGCTATTTCACTATCTTGGGATTCACCTTTTGAAGCCGATACCTATAATATTTTCAGGGATAACGAATTTATTCATTCTACATCTGAAACGTCTTTCACTGATGCAAGTATTACGCCTGGAACAATTTACTGTTATCAAATTTCAGCTGTGAATGGTCAAAATATTTCTGGGCCTTTATCTGATTCTGAATGTGGAAAAGGATTATTATCGCCACCAGGCAATTTTAGCGGGTCTGCTATTCAAGACAGTATAACTTTAACTTGGTCAAACAATGAGTATGCTGCACAATATAAATTATATCGAGATGGTAGTGCTATATATACAGGAACTGAACTAACGTACATTGATAATGATTTAGGATATAATAATAGTTACAGTTACGCAATTTCTTGCTTGGATGATATTGGATATGAAGGCCCTCTATCAAACCCAATAATGGTTTCAACTCATAATCAGCTTTTCGCTCCGGAATTATCATTAGCTATTGATTCTACTACTTTTGAACTTAATTGGAGCACAGTATTTAGCGCTACTTCCTACAAAGTCTACGTTGATAACTCTTTTATAATAGAAACTGAAACAACATCATATAATTATAATGGTTTAAGCGGAGAAGAAAAATGCTTTAGGGTAAATGCCGTCAATGAATTTGGAACTACGAGTCCCAATTCGAATCAAGAATGCGCTACTCCAGATTAATTAAATATATCGTTCCCATTACAAAATTTCAGAGAATGCCGCATAGTTAGATTATCATACAATGGCGAACTAAAAGATATACTGCCAGAATTTGGATTGTTTAGATCCATATCAAAATAAATTGGGAAATTATTATTAATGGGCCTAATTGTGTCTCCATTAACCGTAGTATCTAAAATAGTAATCTGATAAGTCATCCACCCATTTCCAACAAGAGTACTTGAATCTATATTGCAAGCGGAAAAAAGCATTTTTGAGATAATAGTATCTCCAATAAAAGAAGTTGAGTCATTAGAGTCATCATTCAGTATTAGCTCATAGCCATCTGATAAAAAATAGCCCTTTTGTTCAAATGATCCAGAAGATGTGAATATTGTTTGATTATGATCAATACATAGAAAAGTTGAATCAAAATTTTCTATATCCCAGTTACCGCTTACACTATAGATACGTAGCAATAAGGTATCTGAAAGATCACTTTCATTACCAACCTTATCAACAGATTGCACAAAGTAATTATAATATTCTAACCATTCAACATTGCTATCTTTAAAAAAGTTATCTTCAGTTTCAGCAATTTCTTCAACTATGCCACCACTTTTTGATTTATAAATAATATATTTTTGAAAATCATTATCATTGGAGTGATTCCAAGACAAATTGACGCCGATATTATTCTCATTAATGGTGAACCATCCCCTGACATTATCAACAACTGCAGGTGGATCCTCGTCGATATTACAAGAAAAAAACAACGAAATAAGAAAAAGACTTTGAAATAATTTCTGATTATTCTTCATCGCCAACCCAACTAACTATAACGCTACCAATTAATAGTGTAAATACTAAAACCATCTTTGCAATTGATGAAAAATCTAACTTTATAGCAATGAACATGGCGATACAACCAAGAGTAAAGCCTATAAAATAGCCAATTGTAGAGTTCATTTAATTAAATACATTTCTTTATTTAATAATAGAGCATAATGTAATTCATATTTTTTACTTTTTCTTTATACTATTTTGAAAGGTCAATTATTTTTCTTCCATGATATTCTTTTGCATTAATAGCATTATGTACTTCTGAAAAATTTCTATATGTTATTGATCCTCCACAAATAATTGATATATCACTTTTTGCGATTTTAATCATGTTTTGTAAAACTGTCGAACCTGACAATGCACTTTTTGAACAACCTGAGGATAAAATAGAAGAAATTTTTGAATACTTCATTAATATTTTTAATTGGGATATGATGTCATCTGTTTCGTCAATTGCTTTATGAAATGTACAATTGAGGCCATTAGCAAATTTCGTCAAAAGATTGACAGATTGAACATCTACTGATTTATCTTGTTCTAAAACGCCAAAGACCACACCAAATACGCCTAGATTACTAAAATAGCTTATATCATCACGCATTTGCCTTATTTCGTCACTATTATAGCAGAAATCACCCTCTCGAGGTCTAATCATTACTTTTATTGGAATTTTTAAAGTATTTAAAAGTCTAGTAACAAGACTTTTTGATGGTGTTAATCCATCTAAGTTTAAACTAGAACATAGCTCAATTCTATCAGCACCATTCTTTTGTGCAATGACTGCATCTTCAAAGGTTTCAACGCAAGCTTCTTTAATATAATTCATTTATAAACTTTTTTAAAATTAAAAATCAGCCTTGCAAATTCCAAACATATGTACCAATACTACCAGGTGTTAAGCTTGAATGAATGCTTTGTAAATTTGAATTAATATTAAAATTGATTTTTTTATCGCTATCGTTTAATACAATTACTACTATTTTATTGTCTGCGGTAAGGAATGCTACATTGGGTAAATATGATATAATAGATGAATTTATACGTTTCGAACCTGGTGGTACGAATTTAGAAACGTGAGCTATCGCGTAGTACGCTGTATTTCTCTTAACGTTATTATTGGTAACAGTCACAGCCCCTAAACAGTTTTTGCAACCACCTACAGTATGTGGATCTTGGTTTTCATCTGAAGCGAGATTCCACTCTAATACTGTTTTGCACCAATTCCTTGATGCTCCAATGACTATATTTCTAATATGCCAACGTAAATCACCATACAGATCGCTAGGAAACCCAACCCACTGTTCTGTAAAGTATAAATTTTTATCAGGGTGTAATTTTTTTAACTCACTCAGACTATTTATATCTCCGCCATAAAGATGAAATGCTGATCCATCCACAAATTTTCGAGCAACAGCATCATTTAAAATACTAATAGGATAGTTTATATTATCTGCATTGTGATCATAAATAATAATTTTTGTAGAAATATTGTTTTTAAGGAATTCTGGCCCTAAATAATCTTTTATAAAATTTAGTTGTTCTATTGCAGACATGTGCATGCTTGGATTATTTCCATCATGAAGCGGCTCATTTTGTACAGTGACGGCCTCAATTACGATATCTTTTTCTGCCATTAATGTAATATACTTTACGAAGTATTTAGAATACGCTTCATAAAACTCAGGTAATAGTTTCCCTCCTTTTGTTTTCTTATTGCTTTTCATCCATGTCGGAGCAGACCAAGGGGATGCCATAATTTTTATATTTGGAGATATATCTAAGATTTCTTTTAGGATAGGAATCAAATACCTTTCATCATGTTTTAAGCTAAACTTTTTCATTTCCAGATCAACTTCACCACTTGGAAGATCACTATAAGAAAAAGGGAATTCATCAAGATCAGATGCTCCAATACTTATCCTCAGATAAGAGACTCCAACACTTTGACTATCTTGACCAAAAAGCTCTTGAAATAAATTCTCCCTGCTTTTAAAATTCATTTTATAAAGGTTTAATGCACTTCCTCCGTTTAACGCAAACCCAAATCCATCCATAGTTTGAAAAGTTTGATCAATATTCACATCAATATTGCTGATAAGTTTTGCTTTAGTTTTTCCAGTGTCAGCGCCAGTAATTTGCTTTGAAAAAATTATTGATTTATTTTGATCACTTAACCAAAAATCAACTGTCGACAAATTAGAATTATTAGCTGAAATACTCTTTTTGTTCACTTCGCAACCAGTAAACAGAAATATTGCTCCAGCCAAAGAAATAAAACAAAACTGATAAATAAAAACACTATAAGTTTGGATCATTTCTTTTCGGAAGCGTTTTATCAATTATCACCCATGGAACATGTGTATCAAAATAATTATTGGATGACGGGAATATACCCTGTGAACTGTCAAGATTGGCTAATGTAATATGAATTTCTGATGGAACTTTCTGAGATCTATAAAAAATAGAGCTTCCACAAGCTAAGCAGAATCCAAATTCAGATTTCTTTGAAGTAGAATACCACCTTAGATTTTCTGATTTATCATGAATAATTATTTGATTTTTCTCATATCCCAGCCATGTTACGTAACCAGAGCCATGTCCTTTTTGACATCTAGTGCAGTGGCAATTGGAGCACCATTTCATTTCACCTTTTAAAATAAAAAGTATTTCGCCACACAAACAGCTACCGGATTTGTCTTTAATTAGCAATGTATCTTCTTAACAATTTTTTAAAATATTATTGCACCTACAGTATTAAGGCGATATTCAAAAAGGTCATTTGGGTTTAAAATCATTTCATTAGAATCAAGCGACCTTCCTTTTTCTTCGGCTAAATGCTTTTTCCAATTAAGAGCTTGCTCTTTATTTAATTCTAAGATTGAAAATTTTCCTTCCGCCACTATGCTTTTTCCTTTTGCTGATAATGGGAAGACGATGTCACCATCTGTCACTTTGGCTCTGACCTTATAAGATCCATCAATAGTTTTCAATTCTAGCCAACAGCCTCGCATTGGGCAAACCTCACTAATTAAGCCTTCAATCTTAACAGTTCGATTCAGATGCATATCTTTATTTACTATGAGTTCAGCAATATCATAAACTTTCTTTTTATCTGACAACTTACCATAATAACCCGAAGCATCTTTTCGCTGAAGCTGTTCTTTTTCAGATAATTTGGAACTGCAGCTATAAAAGGCTACAAAAATAAAAATAATAACTGTGAGATTTTTCATTTAGAATAATTTATAAAAATCAATTCATAATATAAATGTATAACAGGAAAATAAAATAAACTGATTATTTCTACTCTTCCTCGCTGCTACTATGTTTTTTTGATATTTTTGAATCTTCTAACACAGCATACAAAACAAAAGCAAAAACAATAGTTAAAATGGTAGCCAG
This sequence comes from uncultured bacterium, assembly GCA_938092125.1. GTDB lineage: Bacteria > Fidelibacterota > Marinisomatia > Marinisomatales > UBA1611 > TMED80. The sequence goes on along the minus strand of CALKMQ010000046.1, from coordinate 9,022 downwards.
ATAGTTACCGTCAAGGAACCAGCGCAAACAAAGTAAAACGAGTGGAAATAATAAAACATGATTTAAATTTATTTTATTTAGAAAATTCATTTCATGGTAAATCTACGCTTATTTTTTGTATGTCAAACAAAATTTTTTCAAAGTGTTAAAAATTTATAAACTTTTGTAGTTTAACTTTAAATTAAAGATTTAAAACAATTTAAAATTATATTAGACACTAAACAAAATGAGTTCAGATATATTTAATTGGGGCATTATAGGAACGGGTGGAATTGCTAACGCGTTTTCTGATGATATATCTAGATTAAGTAACCATAAAGTTTCAGCTGTTTTATCTCGAAATATTGATAATGCAGAAAAATTCGCGGCTCACAGACTAGGCTGTAATCCTTATGATAATGATATTTCTTTCGTTAATGATGAAAAAGTCGATGCTGTATATATTGCAACCCCAAATACATTGCATTGCCAACAAACAATTTTAGCGATTCAAGCTAAAAAAGCTGTTTTATGTGAAAAACCTCTTGCAATGAATTACGATGAAGCGTTTTCTATGATATCGTCGTCAAAACAAAATTCTACTACTCTTTTAGACGGTATGTGGATGAGGTATTTACCACATATTAAAACTCTTAAAAAGCTTTTAGCAGAAGAAGAGATTGGTAACATTGAATCAGTTTATGCTTGTCACGGACAAAACCTTCGCCACTACTCTAACCCACGGTTATGGAAAAAAAACTTAGGAGGTGGATCATTATTAGATTTAGGAATATATGTTATCTCCTTTGCTCACATGATATTAGGAAAACCTGAAAAAATATATGCTGAGTCAGTATTTACTGAAAATGATGTTGATGCAAAAACCTCAATGATATTCAAATATGCAAATGGTGCTGTCGCTAATCTTTCCTGCTCAATGTATGATACTCAACCAAACCGAGCTGTAATCGCAGGTACAAAAGGTTTTATTGAAATAGATCCTACTTTTTATGCTCCAACAAGTATGAAACTATGCACAAACGATGGTAAAATATCTGTTTATAAAAACGTATATGAAGGTCACGGACTTAGGGAACAAGCAATTGAGATGGAATACTGCGTAAAAAATAATTTAAACGAATCCACTAAGATGCTCCATCAAGATTCTCTTGAAGTTATTGAGATTATGGATAGGGTAAGAGCTAAAATAGGACTAGTGTTCAAATAAATATATAATAAATTACTTTAACTAACTAATGCAAAAGCATTAATATATGAATATTAAAATATTCAATATATAAAATCAACTAATACTAGAAGATCAAATATATTAATACTTTGGTCTGAATTAAAATCATAAGATGAATCACTTTGAAGTTCATCAAATAGATAGTTTACGACTTCATTAATGTCTTCGATGTTATAGAGACCATCGTTATTTGTATCTTCTTGATTAAAAATAAAGTCCGATAGTTCATACTTTAGTGAGTAATCTAATGCTTCTTGTGTGGAGCTAAAACCATAATTATCACCATAAAAATATACATGTCCACCACCAATTACTTTTATATGTTCAAAATTACTGGTGGCTGAATCATTACTATAAATATACCGTATTGAGACATTACTTAAAATTGTATCTATTTCCATCAAATCATACTGATGATAACTGCTCCAGAATTCTATTGATTCTATTATTGTTAGATACTGATCACCTAAAATATCAACGCTATTACCGCCTGGATAATATGAATTTATTGGGTCTTCGGTTCCATGTATGTGAAGAATAGGAATGTCTCTACCCTGGTCTGTGCAATCATATCCGTCGTCTTCAAGAAACATATTGCCAATTACAGAGGTAAATGCGGTAATTCTATGGGAGAGGTCACATGACAGTCTATAAGCCATATATCCACCATTAGAAGAGCCAAGAACGTAGACTCTGTTATGATCAATTGAATCATAATTAATTAACATGTAATCTATTACATCACTTATAAATTGAACGTCATCAAATCTTGCAGTATCTAAGATAGCATTCCAAAGCTTTACATTCCCAGTACCAGCATTATTTAAGAACGTACCAGATTCAGGTCTTACAGCAACAAAGCCTTGATTTGCAACGTAAGAAGCTACTCCATACCACGATGCACTAGTCTCTCCTAATCCGTGTAAAATTATCATCATCGGTAGAGAATCAGAGTTCTCACTCGGAAGATTTACTCTAAATGATCGTTCGTTTCCACTGGAGACTATTACTACTTCTTGGGCAAATTGAAATACAACAAGCAATGAGGTAAAAAACAAAATTTTAAGAATTCTAAATATTAGCATGTTTGAAATTACCTTTCTAAAAAAAACTTTTTAATCTATTTGTACTCAGATAATAAATGAATTTTCATATCATCAAACGAATCAAAAACTGCGGTCGCGCAAGAAAATATCCAAGAACTTAAATCATCAATAGGAACGTGATTAACTAGATATATAGGCTTTTTTAAATAATAAGCCAAGGTAATTTCACCATGAGTACCCCCACCTCTAAATACAGACTTATTCCAGTTTACTATTAGATAGTCAGACTCTTCTACAACAGCTTTGATATCTATATCAATAATCTGACGAATCAGATTTTTATATTTCTTAGGATTAGTGTCTTTCATTTCTCGAAATTGTGTATTGGTAAGATCCGATATTATCTTGCGAGTTGCTAAAACAGGGTTAAATACATCGTGTTTAATTTCATCTTTTAGCCAAGGGGTTATTGATTCTCTCCAATTAGCACCATCATTTTCGGCATTCTCAATCGGACCTGATAAATATGCAATCATACAACCTTTATATTTCTGAGCTCAAAAATTAATTGAGAAGCTACCATGGTAAAACCTCACCATTTCTTAAAAATTTTCCGCTTGGAAAATTATCATCAAGAGCAAACTTCATAATATTTTCAGTACTTTCTTGGATTGTTAATGAAGCGTCATGACCACCCATATCAGTTTTAACCCAACCGGGACAAATCGAATTTACTTTAATTTTTTTTTCCATTAATTCTTGTGAGAGAACTATTGTCATCGCATTCAATGCAGTTTTGGACAACCTATATGCCAATGAACCGGTACCCATACCTTCCAGTTGCCCCATACCGCTTGAAATATTAATAATCCTTGAATTGGTTCGCATAAAAGGTGTTAAAGCCTTACAGACGCGTAAAACCCCAATTGTATTAATATTGAAAGTTTCCATCATTGAGTCCAAATCTGTATCAATAGCACTAATTTTATGTTTTAAGCCAGGTATTAAGATTCCCGCATTGTTTATAAGAATATCAACAGAGCTGATTTTACTTTTTAAATTTTTTACCCCATTTTGAACACTTTCGTTCACGCCAACATCCATTATGACATAATCTGCGTTATCATGTTCAAGTGAGTCTACAATCATTTGGGCCTGATTTGTATCCCTGGCCGTAAAGATCACATTATGGTTTTTGGAAAACTGTTCAACCAGCCCTTTTCCAATTCCCCTATTACCTCCTGTTATAAATATGTTTTTCATTAGAGTCCTAATTTTTAAGTGTAATAAATGAATATATAACTAAGCCAAAATTTAGTACATAAATAATAATTTATTAAAAATACAAATCACATGAATTAATTTATAATATAAAAAAAACTAGATTATGGGAGTCTAAATGAAGCCAATGCTAAACCTAAATGAAATAACTGATTTTCAAAGCCATGACCAAGGATCTTTTTCAGCAAAATATGCAAATATTAGCACTAAAATTGGAGCTGAAAAGCTAGGCTATAACATTACAATCGTTCCTCCAGGAAAAAAATCCTGGCCATTTCACAATCATCATATTAGTGAAGAAATGTTTATTATTTTAAAAGGCAAGGGAACTTTGCGCTTTGGGGACAAAAAATTTGCTATCAAAAAAGATGACATAATCGCATGCCCTGTAGGTAACAGATCAGTAGCTCATCAATTCATTAACGATAGTGAACGTGACCTTAAATACCTAGCACTAGGCACGAAGGAAGAACAAGATATTTGTGAATATCCAGATTCTGATAAGGTCCTATCAAGGTCAAACAACAATGGGGAATCCATTCTCTGGAATATGTCGAAAAGCGCTGAATCATATGAATATTTTGAAGGTGAAGAATAGGTAAAATATATATTTGGAAAAATTAAATAATCGTCTTTTCTCCTATCTATAATAATATTATTTTTTGCGTTTTTAATATATTAATTAGTTAAACAATAAGGAATATTAAAGGCCATTTACGATGATTTTAGATAGTTTATTAGCAGGAACAATTTTATTTACTTCATTTGCAATGAGGACACCAAACATTCAACCAAATCCAGATGATTACGAATTCAGCTTAGGTTTTAGTAATCAGTTTTATCATTTAAACCGTCAATGGGAAAGAGAATTAGGCAACAATTATATTGATGATATTTTATGGTTCAAATATGAGTCAAAGTTTTACCTCAAACCTGAATATCTTGATAAACAAAGTAAATCAGTTAAATATCTAAAACTTGACTGGAGAAAAACACTCAAGTACGTAAATTTTGGCTTTACTACAAGGTCAGATGATGACGATCTAAAAAACTATTCTACATTTTTTTCTGGCCAGATAAAACGAACTGCTGAAATTAAGAAATGGGTAATATTGGGGTCTTTTGATGGCTATTTAGTTCCAAATGATAACGACAATTTCGATGAGATTTTAGAATACGAAGCTGTATTTGATGTGAAATATAAACTAACTGAAAATATACTTATATACAATCTCGGAAAGTTTGATAAGCTACAAGGACAGAGATATTACAAAGCAAAAATTGGATTAGAATTCAAACTATAGACTTATAATTCGTTCATTACAGAACTAACTAGTTTATCTACTTTTTCACCTACATGTTTTAATTCACGGTTTTTTATTACTGACAATAAACTTGATGCTTTTATAGTCGCAACTGTAGTTGAACCATCTTCGTTGTCCCAAACAACAAAATTACAAGGCAATAAAATACCTACATCTAAGTCAATATTAAGTGATTCGTATGCAGATGGAGGGTGACATGAACCCAAGATTTTATAATCTCGAAAATCAACGCCAAGTTTAACTTCTAACTTTTCTTTTATGTCAATTTCTGTAATTACACCAAAACCGTTATTGAGCAGGCTTTCTCTCAATAATTTTTCCACCTCAACTAATGTTCCTTTAATAATTTTTTTATAGCCATAATCCATAATTCTGCCCTTATTTGATATTTTTAATATATAAATTTTATAATATTAAATTAATCATGTAAAACACATTAGAGTGTATATTGATATAATTTAAACGTAATTCTCAGTGTCATAAATTCTTATTTCATGTAATATATATTTGAAAATAGTTATTAATTAGAACGTTGGTTAAACCTCATGTAATAATCAAAAGATAATGAAAGTCCCAACCTGAATGGTGTTGCATAAATAAAAACCAACAAACTAAAAAGTGTACCAATTAACATGTATGCCATACTCAAGCCAAAATAGAGCATTACAACAACAGGAAATATAAAAAACGCGCGGTCGATGAATAGCAAGAAAAACCAATTATCTCCATTCTTTTCTATAAAATAAGCATCACAAACGTCGCATTTTTCTTTCATTTTAAACCTTGTTAAAAAAACAGAACCCTCTGCGCATTCAGGACACTTGTCATTCAGTATGTTTACAATATATCTATAAAGCATTACTTCAAGTAAGTATAATTACTACATTTAATAGTTTCATAGAGATGCTTATTAAAAATCATTGTTGATAAATATTTTCTAACGACCAAAAACCTTTTTAAGTAGTTCACTATTTCTCTTTCTTGGATTGTTTCTTATTTGCTTTTCTTCTTTAGCGAGCATATAAAATAGTCCATCAACAGTTTTCTCGGTAACATAGGTTTTGAGATTAGGATTAATTTTTTTTACAAAGGGTATTTTATTATAGGAAGTCATTATTGCGTTCCAATGCTTTGTAGCATTTACTTTTTTTAGAGATTTTTCTATATTTGGACTAAACTCAATTACTAAATCATTTTTCGTTTTACTTGATAAATAATTAGTTCCTGCGTGCTCACCTCCCCTGATGATAGCGATTGCGTCTTGAATATTCATTTTTTTAATAGCTTTTAAAAAGATAGGTTTTGAACTATTTACGGCATCCTCTGCAGATCTATTAATACTTAAAACAACTTCATCTAGTTCTTTTCCTAATCCTATCTTTTTCAATCTGTCAAAAATCGATTTAGCCTCTGGTGGAAAGGGTATTTTAACATTAGGATTTTTAAAGAACCCATCTTTCAAAGATAATACCTCAACCCCTTTATTAACACCTTTCTCAAGTGTCTCTTTTAGAGCTTTAGACGCATCTTCTTCGCTAAAAGACAAATTACTTTTTTTAGGTAGAACTAATTTACTGCTGACTTTTTTTGCTGCTTTTTTTAAATCTTTGAAACTCTGACTATTCCCAATTCCAATTGCAAATGAAACAAGGATAATGAAACATTTAATAAGATATTGATAATGAGCCCAAACCATTTGTTGCCTCCCAAAAGTTATATAAACTAGTACCATCATCTTCTAATTTAGAAAACCATTCAGCCGTTTCATCAACCTTGAGCCATTCATCTGCTGAAAGTGAATTATCTGTAATAACGATAGCTAGGAGATTAAATTCTTTTTGAGACTCAGCATAAGTGGGAAGTCGTTGTCCTAGAAGTTCAATTAATGTTTCTGAAGTAAAAGTAGTTTTTTGATGTGCTGTAAAATCAAATGTTGTCTCATTTATCGATAGAGCAGTTATGTCAGTGAACATATCAAAATTGTTTAAATCTTGGATATCTAACATGCCCATTAAATATAACTCTAATTCATTATAGGGCACACCATTCCCTCCATTAGCAAATGGCCCAAAACTATCAACTGTATAAGAATTATTCCCATTGTCTATGATAGAGGATTGTTGAAATCCGCCAAGTTGTCCAGGTGTACTACCTCCTGTAAATCCCCAATGACCTGTATATAAGTAAGAGTTTAGCTCTTCTCCCTGTGAATCGACTGAGTGTGTGGGTAAAGCAAAGTTTGCCCAATTATGAGCTAATTCATGCAATGCTGGACCGTATTTTAAATATTCTAAACCGGTTAATTGCATTACCGCTTTTAATTTCCCATTTGAGCCATAATCAAGAGAATTATCATATATCTGAAATCCTAAACCTGAAATACTATTAGAAACACCAATAAGTTTCCCATAATAATTTAAATTTTCGGGAATAACCGGCTCATCAAGTATTAAAAAAATAAAATCATAATTATCGGGAAAAACCTCATATATATCGTTTATGACTTTTAGTCTTTCTTCAGTATTTGTAAAGCCATCGTTTCCAATCCATGATTCATATTCGTCGGAACTCATTTTTAACGATGCTACGCGATTATTTTCATGATATGTATATTTAAAGATTGTATCGATGCTAGACTGTTTATCTTCACAACTATAAAAACAGAAAAGTGCGAACACTATAACATATTTTTTCACGAATATGACACCTTATCTTTTTTTGTTTTTTTAAAATATTTTTTATCTAATTTTATTTGTAAATCGATTGCCTCTTTTTCAGAAAGTCGTCTGCCATCCACTGTCCAGTAGGATTCCTCATTATCCACAACTAGTCTGTGCTTTTCCTTGGACATGTTATTTTGTTACCTTACGAATGTTAATTTTTACTGCTAAATGATCCGAATAACCACCCAGAAGTCTATTGCCTGCCCAAAAACGATAAGGATACCTTTTATATTTTCCTTCTTGCTGCCTGTACTTAGGTAAATCTAATACATATATAGAGTTATTTATTACTTTTAGTTTTTGGTTATCATTTAAGGCCTTATTAATTATAATTTGATCATAAAAATAATCTTTACCTCTATACAGATAGGTTCCAGTTTTTGGTTTACCAATCATGGGCTCCATTAAACTAAAAAACCCTAAATCATATAAAAGTCTAATATTTTCATCGGAAGGGTCTTCGTTAAAGTCTCCAAGTAAAATAATTTCTGCATTGTTTTCATTTTTCTGTATTAGTGAAATATGTTTCATAATTAATAAGGCTGTAGATTTTCTTTTTGGAATTGCCAGTTCTTTACCACCATAATTTGAGGGCCAATGATTTATAAATATATGTAAAACTGAATTTTTATATAAACCTTTCACATATAATATATCCCGAGTTTTATCGTTCCCACCTAAATTATTTCGAATTGGTTTAGATGTTATAATAGAGAATTTATCTTCATCGTAAAGCAAAGCATTATCAATGCCTCTCTCATCAGGCGATTCATAATGAATAATATTATAATTTCGAGAACGGTAAGAATTGTTTAGATCATTTAATACTGTACGGTTTTCAACTTCGCACAAGCCAAGAACATCTACGTTCAAATCGTATAGAACTTCAGCAGAGTTCTTTATTTTTAAATCGTAAATTTCCTTTGTGACTTTTTTTCTACCATTTAATGAAAATTCGTCATCTCTTTTATCTGGATCATTTTCTAAGTCAAATAAGTTCTCAACATTCCAGAACCCTACAGATAAATCACTGTCATTGGATTGATTTGAAAAAGAAATGCATGTAAAGCATAGAAAAAATATCCATTTTATCTTCATATAAATTTCAAACCTATGTTTTAATATCGTCTATTTAGATTTTTTAGGTCCGATATATATTTTTTTTACAAGTGAAACAGGGAGAAAAAACAAAACTTCGAACATAAAATTTAATCTACATGTTTTACTATCAATTATTTCAATTGGGCTTATACTAAAACCCTTACCATCTTTTGTGTTTTTTGGGCTTACTACAAATTTCATTGGGCCAATGGTACGTAATAGATTCCTTATAGTTTTATAGCCTTTTATTTTTTCGTTTGGCATCAAATTATTATCTTCATTGCTCCTGCTAATGATATCAATAAGTAAAATAACTTT
>CALKMQ010000045.1 GCA_938092125.1 uncultured bacterium | reverse complement strand
CAACCCATAATGTTAAGGATTGATTTAAGCCCATTGATATATTTATTGCTCCAGAAGTGATTAAACCAAATGTAAAAAACCTTTTTATGTTTGCATAGTCAGCCAGAAAGCCATTTAAAAATTTTCCTAATGCATAACCATAAAAATAAGCAGAGCCAACTAAACCAAGATCAACAATTGAAAAAAGGCCACCATCTATTAACGGTTTTTTAACAACAGAAAGAGCTAACCTGCAAGTATATCCAAACCCATAAAGCGTAATTATCGTAGCAAGTATCTCTTTACGATATTTTGAGTATTTGCTTTTTATCTGATCGGCGTTAGCAATGATGGACTGATCAACACCAGCTTTAAAAAAATCTAATATATTAATTGCTACTAATCTCCCAATTCAAAACAAAAATCATATTCGAGTAAGTTACCTTCTTTATTTTTAACAAATTCGCCTTTGTGATTTTTTACCTTCCACTCAATGCAAATATTATCTCCTCCATCATCAATAACCTCCATAATACCAAACTGACCGCGAATACCGCTAGCACCATGCGAGTATGGTCCACCTTTAATACTCGGGTTTCTATCTAATGGACCAGCATGAAAAATTGGTATTGGCGCTCCCCCATTTGTTGCATAATCACTATTTGTACCATCATCGATTGCCGCCATATGCGCATCACCGCTAACTATACAAACTGGGATATCATTCTTTTTAATAAAATTTGCAATATTTTGCCTTTCTTCAGGATACCAACCCCAATTATCATGATCATCACACTCAAAACCGTTACTTGTTTTGATGATTTCATCTTGCTCACAATTAAAAGTACTTACATCTGGAGCACTCAAATAAGGGAAACTTGAATGCCAAACAATGGCATTATTATTTTCCTTCGCAATCAATAATTGATCTTTGAACCACTTTAGATGCTCTTCATTACCAAAGTTAGAACCACTTTTTATTTTTTTACAGTTTGATGAGCTTTCGTTTTCACAATCGCCTTGAAATAATGGTCTGCGTTTTTCAGACCGTAAATCAGTTAATAAATAAGTTATTCTACCAACATTAAAAACTTGTGATATAACCTTACCTTCTTCTTGAAAAGCTAAAGGATAATGTGGAACATAATTTTTATATGCGTGCCTTGATTCCAATTGACAAGCGACCTCTCCGTCTCCATTTGGAGCAATTCCGGCACTATTATTTGGACCATAATCATGGTCATCCCACATATATGCTATAGAGACATTATTATATAGCTTTGACTGTTTTTTAGATCCGAGAACAGATCTAAAATTTGCTAATAACTTATCTTCACAATCTTTCTTTACATTTCCATAATGAAAATCACCTAACATTAAATAAAATTGAGAGTCTTCTTCCCTTATACGATCGAATACCGGGTTATTTGATCCTGTAATGGCACACGTTGCCATCGTTACTTTGTACGAAAAGGGTTTATTACTGTGAGTTTTAAATTTCCCAACCTGATCTTTTTTTAAGGTTCCATTTATATTAAACCTGTAATAGTATGTTTGATTGGGCTTAAGATCCTTTAATTGATCTTTAGCAAAGAAATTAGATTTTTCATCGATTGATATTGTTTTCGTATATCGTTTGTTTTTTTTAAAATTTTTACTATCGCTGTATTGAATCTTAATTTTAGCTTTTTTATTAGTTGCAAAAGAGATTACAGCACTCTCAGATGTAACGGCACCAGACCAATAATATTCAATTCCACCAGCTTTTATAAAGTTCAATAAAAGCAAACTAAAGACTACTAACTTGACACTTTTATAAATATCCATATTTTACTCCAACATGTTTTCAAAAGATTTTACATATGTAAACCCGTCATATCTTCTTTTATCATCGTGCCTAATTGCCCACAAATAATACATGTGGAACCCTGGAGCAGATGTTTGACTATGGGTTTTACTATTTGTGATAGCAAGTACATCACCATTTTTTATTTTAAATACCTCTTCTCCTAACTCTCCATGTCCATATCCCCAACCTGGCGAAAGCTCGTAATAATAGAGTTCAGATTGCGGATGATGATGAGGTGGATAACTACTCCATTTTCCTGGGAAATTTAAAACCTCTCCGATGACAAGCTTTGCTTCTTTTGGAGAAATCGTATCATCAAAAGCTAAACGAACTAACCTGTAACAGGTGTCATCTAATTGACCTTTACCTCTGTGTTCAGTGTCTATATCATTCGGTAAGTAAATTTTCCCTTTAAATTTTTCGTTGTTCGCTGTTTTAATTATTGAGAGTCTAGATCGCGTTATAGATCTTATTTTAACATTTTCCCCAGGGCTCATATGCACAACGGTGGGGTCACAATCAATCCAATTAGGACGATCAAATTTTATAGTATTTCCTTGAAATTCTATTTCTCCTTTTCCTTCTATCACAATGATAGCAATTTCTTTTTCATCATCTTTTAGTTCAAAATATTCATTTTCATCTGCAATGAGAATATCAAAATCCATCCCGGTTTTTTCTTGAGTTTCAACATAGGAGTTAGTTCCCAATTTAAAACCATTACGATGTAGTGCTATTAATGACATATCCTATATTCCTATCATTCTGCTTCTAATCAAAGCAATAAATTCATCATAACCCTCTAAAAATGTTTTCATAGTATGGACACAAGCACCAAAAGATTCAAACTCATCTATATTCATACCATCTTCTTTATAAGCTTTATTAAAATCATCAAAATTACTTCTTAAGGCGCTCATAATATTTTCGTCAACTGGCTTATCAATTCTATTTTTAACCTCAATATCTGAGTTATTAAACTTGTTCCACCACTCATAAGGCATACTTATGATTATATCACCACCAACAATTTCTTTCCAATGTAGGTCGCATCGAAAGGCAGCAGCTAAGAGTTTAGATTTATAATTTTTCTTTTTAAAAATAGAATAAGCATTTTTAAATATAGCTATTGAAGCCCAATCTATTGTTTTGGGGTCTATATCAATTCCTTCGGATTCTCTAATTCTTTTCAAATGGTCATCAATTCTACCTACCATAATTGTAACATACGGTGTTACATTTTTCGTGTCTATTCCATTTTTCTCAGCTTGGGCAAGGCCTCTTTCAATAGCCTCAGCGACTTGAACAGCTTGTGGGACCGTAAAACTAACTGTAGCATTTACTGTTATACCGATAGCTGTAAGCATTTCCATAGCTTTAATTCCTGCAGGTAAAGCAGGACATTTAATTGCAATATTTGGTGCAAGAGATGCTAAATATTTTCCCTGTTCAAACATTGCTTCAGCATTTCTATAGTATTTAGGGTTTACCTGTAAAGATAGTTTTCCTTTTTGTTTATTTGTCTTTTCGTAGACAGGTAGCAAAATTTTCGCAGCTTTTTGACCAACCTCATCGCATAATAGCCATAAAATATCGTCTTCTGATGCTTGATGGTTTTTTGAAATCATATCATCTATTACAGGCATCCAAAATTCTGGATGGTTTTTTACACTTTGGAAAGTAATTACCGGGTTGGATGTAGCGCCTACTGCTCCCTCATCAAAAGCATGTTGAAGTTCAACATGATCATTTGAATCGTTCCACCAATCAGAACCACGGTCTGATGTTTGTTGCATTTTTGTTTTTTGATCCATTTAATTACTCCAAATTTTATCAAGATATTTTTTTGATGATATTGCAAGCTCAAGCGGGTTGTATATCGCTGGGTCTTGTTCAGCTTCAACAATTATCCAACCTTCATATTCCGAAGCCTTAATAACATTGCCAATAGAAACAAAATCAATACCCCCATCACCTGGAACGGTAAAGACTCCTTTTAAAACAGATTTTAAAAATGATTCACTTTGAAAGTTTATATTCTCGAGAACTTGAAGCCTTAAATCTTTAAAATGTATGTGTTTAATCCGTTGTAAATGTTTTTCAAAAAACTTAATTGGATTTACTCCAGCAAAATATAAGTGACCTGTATCTGCGCAAAGATTGACGGAGGAAGGATCCGTTTTTGATAACAACGTTTCTATTTCAATTTCATTTTGAATATAATTTCCCATATGGTGATGAAATGCTAAATTCATTCCAAGAGAGTTACAGATTTCTCCAGCCTTATTTAACGATTCTGCTAAAATATCATACTCATTTTCAGTACATACTGGTTTTAAATCAAGCGGACTATTCATTTCACCATGGACAGAGTTAGAGCATTCTGCAATGTTAATTATTTTAGCTCCAGCTTTATTTAAAAGTGAACATTTTTGCCTGACTTTTTCTAATTGAGAGTCAATGTCCTTTGATAAAAAGAATGTAGAGTGCCATGAAGAAGCAAGTTCTAAATTATGTTTTTTTAATATGTTTTTTATGTCTTTATCGTTTGATGGAAATTTGTTTCCTATTTCAGTACCCTTATATCCAGCTTCTGACATTTCAGATAAAATAGTATCGAGCGTGTAATCCCCACCTATTTCAGGCATGTCATCATTACTCCAATTAATTGGAGCAATTCCAAGTTTTATGTTTTGACCTAACAAATTAGAAGTCTCTTTCTTTTTTTATTTGTTTGTCATATTGTACTCTGACTTCTTTGACTTTTTCAGATGCTGATACTTCAGCAACTGGTACATCCCACCATGCTCCATAACCTGGAACGCGTATATTTTTGTCCACTAAAACTTCTATTAGTATGGAGTTGGTATTTTTTCTGGCTTTATTTAGAGCATTCTCAAATTCATTTTTTTCTTGAACTCTTACTGCATCTATTCCCATAGATTTTGCATGCGCAATATAATCAACGTGTATTCTGTCTCCAGTGTAATCATTCGTATCTATTTCTCTTTTTTTATATTGGTTTCCGAAACCCTTACTACCAAGACTCAGAGAAAGATTATTAATACTTCCAAAGCCATGATTGTTTACTAAAATGATAATCAGTTTTTGGTTTTCTTGTACCGCCGTTACAATTTCTGAATTCATCATTAAATAAGAACCATCTCCGACCATTACAAAAACGTCTCCCTCTTTTTTTGCCATCTGTATTCCAAGACCACCAGCAATTTCATAGCCCATGCATGAATAACCATATTCCATATGGTACTGGCTTCCGTTTTTTGTGCGCCAAAGTTTATGCATATCACCTGGAAGACTACCAGCAGCTCCAACCACTGTATCTTGTT
>CALKMQ010000044.1 GCA_938092125.1 uncultured bacterium | reverse complement strand
ATATCATTTTCCTTACCTCCATATAGGTTCATCCATAATTTTTGTCCTAAAGAATCGAATTTTATTATTACAATATCTTTCATTCCTTTACTGAAAAATGATTCACTTGATCCAACCGCTACAAATCCGTTATCCTTAGTTTTAGTTACCATATTAAAAGCATCCTCGCCTTTATCACCATAAGTTTTTTCCCACCTTGGAAAACCGTCTTTATTAACTGATAACAACCATCCTTGACTATCCCCATTATCAAATGACCTTGTTCCACCTGCTAAAACATATCCTTTTAATGAATCAACAGTTATAGACTTAAAATAGTCTAATCCCTTACCTCCAAAAAGTCTATGCCATTCCTTGATTCCATCAGAATTAAACTTTACGATCATGCCGTCGCTGCCACCTTTACCATATGACTTTGTTTGTGATGCAACGACAAAACCACCATCATCAGAATTAACAACCTCATAGGCGACATCTTCTGCAAGGCCTCCAAAAGTTGTATTCCATATCATATTTCCCGTTGAATCAATTTTTAATAGGTATACATCACTTTGCCCGCTACCGAATGAAAAGGTTTCACCTGTAATAACATATCCACCATCATTGCTTTCTGTGACACCCCAACCATAATCATCCAACTTTCCACCATAAACACGACTCCATTCTTTTTCTCCAGTAAAATCTGTTTTAATAATCCACACATCATTTTTGCCATTTCCATAGGCATTTGTATATCCAACAGAAATATAACCGCCATCAGATGTAACTTTAGAATTATTACCACCATCCGCACCTCTACCTCCATAGCTATTATCCCATTTTTTATCACCATTTTTTTTTAATAAGGCAATCCAGGCATCACCATTTCCGTTATACTTAGTTGATTTTTGACCAACAATTAATATATTATTTTTGATATTTGAAATATAAGGAATTCGATTTTTTTCATCTTCAAAATCATCTTTTTGCCAAATCATTTTTCCTTTCCCGCCCAGCTTTGTAATGAAAGATTTAGAATTACCGTTTTTATTATTGTTTATTTTAAATTTTGAAAAAAAGAGAGATTTCAATGATAATTTATTTTTTAACGGTTTTTGCCCGCTAATAACTATTTCTTTATCTGATATTAATACTGTTGATTCAAGATATTCATCTTTTTTACCGCCTATAGTTTTCTCCCATATTATTTTTCCATTCCTATCAATTTTTATTAACCATATATCTTTTCCTCCTGAACCAAAAGATTTAGTATCGTTAGAAAGCAAGAAATTTCCATCAGAAAAAGAATTAATTTGTTTTCCGGTATCATCTTTTTTTCCACCATAGGTTGTGTGCCAATTCTTGTCCCCATATTCATCAATATTTATTAGCCATGATTCTGAAGAGGCTTCTTTTTTGAAAATAGAAGAAAGTATTCGTCCCAAATAACCTTTCTTTTTTTTCCTGCTTTTATCAAGCATATACGATTTAGTGTACCCAAATAACATATATCCATATTCATCATTTATTTTTGAAATAGAATTCAAACCATCTGCTAATAAACCTCCGTAGACTTGATCCCATATTATGTCTCCGACTGAATCAATTTTTATCACATATGCGTCAAGGCTATTCGTTTTCTTAGAATGAGTAGTTCCTACTATCATATATCCATTATCATTAGAAGCACATATATCAATTCCTAAATCTAGATTTTCATTACCGTACGTTTTATCCCAAAGAAGAGTACCACGAGCAGAAATTTTTACGACCCAAATATCTCCAGAACCTGCTCCATATGAATAAGTTTGTCCCAGAATAATAAAACCACCATCTTCAGCTTGAATAGATTTGTGTCCAGTTTCCAAATGCATTCCGCCATAAAATTTATCCCAAACCTTTGCCATGTTTTTATCCGTTCTTATTACCCAAAGATCATTCCCACCGTTACCAAAAGAATTTGTAAAACCGGTAAGTAGAAAACCATCATCTAAAGGCAAAACATGATTGGCACCATCAACCTCATCAGCACCAAATGTTTTTATCCATTTACTTTGAGAATAAGAAAGATCCATCAATAGAAAAAGAATAATTGCTTTCAACATAATATTTGATTCAAAAAACTATATCTTGGATTTTTATAAAAATTAAAATCCAATACCTATTGATACGTTAAAAAGATCCGTCATTGACTTGTCAGGATTAAGTGTCGTTGTAACAGGTCCATCAGCAGGGTCACTTAATACAATAGCCCCATCCTTACCTGCATTTAGATATTCGGCCTCACCTCCTTTTGACCATTTCATTTCTAAACAAATAAATATCGGTCCATTCTCACCATCTCTAAAAATTGGAAATCTCATACCAAGACCTACTCCGTAATCAAAAGCACCATCAGTCGCCACCTTAGATTGAGCTATATAATCAGGCTCATCATCTTCATTCTCATTATTCTCTTGCGCATCATTCTGTATCTTCGTCTTTGTTTCAAGAGCTTGATAACCTGCAAAAAATTTAGTGTAAAAACTAAAATCTCCCATTCTTAAGGTAGGCTGAACATAAGGATTAACAATAAATATAGTTGATGCGGTCTTCTCGGTTAAGGTAACCAAACTAGAAAAGTAGCTATATGGTATTTGGCGAGTAAAATTTCCATATTGAGCAGCAATAACATTTACTCCTATTCCAACAGGACCATTATAAATATACCAACCACCATCAAAGTCAATGCCATAACCATTATTAGTAACATTATTAGCAAACTCACCTTGTGGCTGCAAAATCCCTAAAGATATGTTCATATATATACTTTCAGGAAGATTTGATCCTTTTTGGGCATAAGGAAAACTTGCTAAACAAAAAACTATAACTAGAACTTTTAAAAAATCATTATTCATACAATCTCCTATGTCTTCTTAAAACGCAATCATTTTCAATATAAATTATGTCATTATCTTGAGCCATCTGCTTACCTTCACTTGAAACGATACCATCTTGAAGCCAAATCGCTTTCGCTCTTATTGAAATAGCTTCTTGAACGATAGGCGTAGCATAATCTGAATTTCTAAAAATATTTACAATATCAACTTCGTATTTTATATCTTTTAATGTTGGATAGCATCTAAGGCCTAAAATTTCTTTTTGCCCAGGGTTTACTGGAATTATTTTAAAACCATGATTGATCATATATTTTGAAACAAAATGACTTGGTCTTTCAGGGTTTGGACTCATACCAACTACAGCTATTGTTTTCATAGAAAAAATTTTACTAATTGTTGAGCTTTTCAATGCTTTCCCTTTTTGAGTAAGAATCAAGAAAGTAGCTAGATATATTACATTTTTAACTACCTTGATTAATTAAGAATCTATATTATTTCGATGAATAAATAATCGAGTAAATTATCAAAAGATAAATAAATATTATCAATAAATTTTGATAATCATTACTTTTAATAATTAATAACTAACTATTTAAAATCATAATATTCAATTGGTCGATTATTTCACAATATTTTTTTTTGCTCTATGTTTATCCATATTCTTCCTTTATCGAATTTACAGTACTGGTATAAAATCTTTACTTTACTTTGGGGGTAAGCTCAAAGACGAATCCAATTATAAAAAAGCAGAAAACATAAGGATGATTCAAGTCATTCTAGGCTTCAGTTTCTTTATTTTTCATAGTGTATTATTTTTTGGCATTTTAAACACTGTTATCTTTTTCATAATTAGCTTTACTACCAGTTTTTTTTTAGAAATAATCGGTGCAAACAAAGGCTATGTTTTTGGTAAATACTCCTACGAGCCATCTCTTTGTCCTGGACCTATGCTTGGCAATGTACCTTTGCTTATAGCTATTGCATGGTCAGGCTTAATATATATGTCATTAAATTGCTCTTTTCTAATTCTCGGAATAGGGTTTAATAGCATTATTTCATTCGAAGTTATACTTACAACATCTATATTTATTACAATTTTAGATTTAGTACTAGACCCAATAGCTGTCAATGAAGGTAGATGGAAATGGGATAAGCCTGGCAATTATTACGGTGTACCAATACAAAATTTTATAGGATGGTTTTTTAACACAACCATTATTCTAGTACTTTTTAAATTATTATCTTCAAAAAATATGATATCAGAATCACATCCATTTTATGTGACTTTTGCACCAGGACTTTTGTTTATTTGTCTACCTATTATCGCATCTAGACCCTGTTTTGAGAGAAAACTATATTTCGCAGGTTACATAGGCATTCTATTTACAGTATTTTTATCTGCAATTTTATTTTATGAACACAATAACTATTTATCAAGTCTTTTAAAGATATGATCACTAAAAAAGACCTACTTTACAATTTTATTTTTAGAGCGAGCTCAAACAAAAAAATTAGAACATACTACCACCTTCTTGAGCCTCTTTTTCATGCAATGAGTGATAACAATATGTATTTGAATTTAGGCTATCATTTTACAACAACCTCTTTCCCTGATTCTGTAGTTAAAGCACAGGAAAACATGGTCGATATTGTTACAAAAACGTTTTTAAAAAATGGTGATTGGCTTGATGTCGGATGTGGAACTGGTGCTCCTGCATGCTACCTAGCAAAATTAAATAATAATATTTCTATTTTGGGGATAAATATTATCGAGCAGCAAATTATGAAAGCAAGAAATCTTGCAAGGAGAAAAAACATCAATACCAGAGCAAATTTTTCCCTTTGTGATGCACATAATATTTCAAGCTTAGATAAAAAATTTAAAAACATTTATGCCATCGAATCTGCATTTCACTTTGAAAATAAACAAATATTTGCAACGAGCGCTTACGATGCCTTAGAAGAGAATGGTCAAATAGCTATTGCTGATATCATTATTAAACCAGAATTATTAAGCTTTTTTGATTTTTATAAAGTTTTAATAGCAAAACACGGCTTAGCCACAAAAGAATTTTATACCATTGAAAAGTGGAAAAAATCTTTGAACATAGCTGGATTTAGAGATATTTCATGTGAAGACGTTACGATAAATGTATCTACCGTACTTCCTAAATGGATAGATTTGATTCATACTAATGAAAAATATTTACTTAATCTTTATCCTAAATTATTTTTAGATATGCTTTGCAAATGCCTCCAATATTCTGCGGACAAAAGAGAACAAAGCCCATTTGGCTATGTTGTCATGAGGGCTTCTAAGTAAGTTATTATTTATTGCTCTTTGATTTAAATAAATAAAATATACTTACTTTCATTCCTAAAATAATTAATACAATGAAAATCACATACAGATCTGACAATTCCATTTTAAACAACTATTCTCCATTTTGGTTTTTTATCATAACCGAATTTTCTTTAGTGACGACATAAGATTCCCAATCTCTAATATGTATAACTGAATGCTTTGTTATATCGATTGTTTGCAATGATTCTGTTGGAAACAACCTCATTTCAACTCCATTAACGTCTACGTCTACAGGCATTGTAAAACCTGAGATAACATTGGACCATCGGTAATAATATTTGTTATCCTCTTGATAATATTCAAAGGTTGGCGGTCTGTGATCATAAAAATATTGATAAAATATGGATTGAAAATCTTTTTTTGTAACTTTATTTATATGATTTAAAAAATCTTGGGTTGAAACGTGGCTTTTTGCATTCTCAATTGAAAATTCTTTTAATATTGAGAACCATTGATCATCATTATCTATAACATTGCGAAGCGTATGGAGCACCCAAGCGCCTTTATTATAGCTATCACCAAACGCCCAATAATTTTGATTCGATGGCCCTACGATTGGTAGTCTATTACTTATACCTTTACGTTTATCTAATAAAAAATCAATCATAACATTATAGCCAAGGTTGTCTTCAATAAACATTGCTTCGCTATAAACAGCCATTCCTTCATGAATCCACATATGAGCAGGATCTATCGCGGTGACACTATTACCCCACCATTCATGAGCAGTTTCATGAAATAAAAGGCCATCCACAATTCCGTAATACTTACTAGTCCATGCTCGCTCTCCACCCCAGTTACTCCAATTGTTTCCATAGGTTACAGCAGATTGATGCTCCATACCAAGATAAGAGACCTCAACAAGTTTATAGCCATCATCCCACCATTGAAATTCACTAAAATATTTCTCGAAAAATCGAATTACATTCTTTGATTGCTTAAAGTGATTTGTTGCAATTTCTCTATTATAATCCAAAACATAATAATTTAGAGTATCAACTAATCCATTATGATGAATCGTATCTTGGATAGACACATAATGACCAATTTGAACAGAAATATTATAATTATTTATTGGATTATTAACAGCCCATGTAAATGATCTTTTTGTTTCATCTTCGTAACTAGAGATATCTATCAAACGACCATTGCTTACGCAATAAAGTTCATTAGGAACAGTAAAAGTCATTGTAGCTCCTTCATCTGGTTCATCAGCTATATGATCTTTTAAAGGCCACCAAAGACTCGCACCATCACCTTCACAAGCAACTGAAATAAAAGGTCTTCCATTTTTATCTTTTTCCCAAACAAAACCACCGTCCCAAGGTGGATTTTTGGCTTCTAATGGTTTACCTTCGTAATAAATACGAAATGTAAAGTTATCGCCATCTTTAATATTAGGAAATTCAACAAATACTGCATCTTTATTTCTAGAAGTCTTAAGTATTTGATCTTGATACTCAACTTTATTGAGCATCATCTTTCTAGCTAAATCAAACTGAAGAATAGAAAAATCATCCTTTGCAACAGAACGAATTTCAACAAAACCTTTTATATATTTTTTTTCAATATCAAAATCAATGTCTATCAAATAATGTAGCACATCGTAACAACTTCTTTCAGGCGATAGTTCTCCTAATAGTCGATTTCTTTCTGTGAGCTTTGGAAAGGAGTCTGGCTTTTCAGGTGGAATGTGTAATTCATTTTGAGAAAATTGATTTTCACAATGTATTATGAAAATAACTAGAGGCAATATTCTTAGGTTTTTAAAAAGTATTTTTATTATAAATATATTTAACATCGGTTACTTTTTAAACGCAAGAGTTAAGCCATCTCCAATTGGCACCATTGAAATTAATACTCTATCATCGCCTTTTAGCTTTTCATTAAATTTTCTAATCGCTCTTGTTGCAGGTTCATTATCTTGCTTGTCTAAGACTTTTCCACCCCACAATACATTATCGATTGCGATAACGCCACCTGGTCTAAGTAAAATAAGCGACCTTTCAAAATAATTTTGATAGTTTATTTTATCTGCATCAATAAATGAAAAATCGAATGTACCTTGCCCACCATTTTCAATTAATTTGTCGAGTGTTTTTATAGCTGGAGCTAATTCTAATTGAATTTTATTGTTTACGCGCGCTACTTTCCAATATTTTCTAGCTATGTTTGTCCACTCCGCGCTTGTGTCGCAAGCAATAACTCTACCATTACTAGGAAGTGCATCTGCCACAACAAGTGAACTATATCCTGTAAATACACCAATATCTAGAGTCATTTTCGCCCTTAGTACTTTTACCAAGAACGCTAAAAAAGAGCCCTGCTCTGGCGATATTTGCATTTGAGCTTCTTTAAGTTGAAATGTTTCTTTACGCAAACCTTTCAACGTTTTACTTTCACGGCAAGATACACCTAATAAATATTTTCTTAAATCTTCACTTAAACCGATAGTACTGTTCGACATAAAAACCTTTCAAAATTGATAAAAAGAAACAAACCATAGTAAGACAAATTAAGAATCATATATAATCGGACAAATGGATTGATCATTTAATATATCTAAATAAACTGAATACTTATCCGTTAGATTAATTTTTTTAGCTTGGTCAGTTGAAAAGTGTACAACCATGCCTACGCGTGGACTTCCGCTTGTGTTATTTATAGATGAATGGTATGTTTTTGATCCATGGATAGCAATAGATCCAGAAGAGATATCAGCCTTAACGACTTTATAATTACTATGCTTCTTTTTAATGATTTTATCTTGACTATCAATATCATTATTAAAAAAATCAACACCTCTTATTTCATTCCAATGATTACTACCTGCAATATATCTAACAGGGCCTGAATTTGGAAAAACATCTGTTAATGCAATCCAAGCAGTAAAAACACCTTTGGGCTCCCAAAAGGGCCAGTATTGAATGTCTCTATGCCAACCAGCATTGCCCTTTGATCCACCTCCTGTCGGCTTCCATACTCCCTGCGTGTGCCAAACCTGAATTTTTCTTGCTTTAGTAATCTTCGCAAGGATTTTACCAAAATTTTCTTGGGTTATAAGATTGTGTAATGCGCTACTACTTAAATGAGGTTTATCAATCTTAATTATTTTCTTTAAATCATCTCCTAAATTCCAAAATCTATTTTCTGGTTCAATTCCAGTATCATATTTACAATTGATTACATCCCAAAATGCATTTTTTGATTCTAGAATATCCTCTTGCAAAAAAACGTCATCTACAAAGGTGAAACCAGAATCGCTTAAGTTATTATTTTCACTGATCAAGCAATCCCCTATAAAAAGTTTTTATATCCAGAAAAATACATATGCTCATCTTCTCTAAAAATAGGTTTCGATACATAATTATTTTTTACTGCATTATTAGGTTTTCCTCGAACCAATATGCACTCCCAATTTGCTCTATTTACATAAGTGGAAGTAGGGATAAATCTAAGTGTTAATCCAATTCTCCAACTATCCGATAAATTAGCATTTGAGCCATGAACGATTGAAGGATTATGAATTGAAATATCCCCTGCATTAAGCTCTACATCTACAGCTTTTTGACTATCAATATCACTTTTAGAAATGGCCAAATCTAAAACATAATCGTCTGTATCTAATTTTATCATTTCAGAAGCTTTAATTAATTTTTTGTTTTGAGTACCGGGAATAACACGCATACAACCATTTGATTTATTTGAATCTGTTCCAGCTAACCAAATTGAAACTACATTCATTGGCTCTAACGGCCAATATGAACCATCCTGATGCCAACCCACTGGTTTGCCATCTCTTGGTCTTTTTGCAATATAATGGGCGCCAAAAAGAGCTATATCTGATCCTATAACACCTTCTATGATATCGAGCATGATTTTATTATCTAAAAGGTTGTGGATAAATGGATCATTAATTAAAAGATCATGATGAAAAGCCTCTGCGCGAATGTCTGGGTATTTACTTTGTAGCCACATAACATGGTTTTGAACTTCTCCCACTAAGTCCGAACAAATAACAGCAGGAATGATAGCATACCCATTTTCTTGATAAAATTGATTAACTGAAAGATCTAAGTTCATTTATCTATGACTTTAAATCAACAGATGACCTAGTTGCAGAATAATTAAAACCTCTTAAAACAAGTTGAGCATTCGTATGATTATTCCCTTCTTCTACTTCATCTTGACCAGAATATAATTGTACTAAAATACTCTTTCTAGGTTTAGTTGATAAATTTGACATTGAACCATGTAGACTGCAACAATGAAAAAAAAGAACATCACCTGGGTTAGCTACTACCGGTATTGCATCTTCTAATGTATACTTATTATGAATCTTCGAGTTATATCTATGCCCATCACTGTTTTTAATTTTTCCGAGTTTATGTGATTTAGGAACAATTCTAATGCAACCCATATCTTCATCCGATTTTGATAAGTGGATAACCGCTGCAATCATTGAATTATTTTTTGTAGGAAAATAGGACCAATCTTGGTGCAAAGGAAAAGCAGCTCCTTTTTTTTGCGGTTTTTCAAAAAGCTTCGTATGGTGAAGAATGATATCGGGACCAATGATTTTTTCAACCTCATCTAAAAAGCTATTACTTTGTATCATTTGGAGAAAGATAGAAGAATAATTCTGGACATTATGAGTATGAATAACCAAGCTATTATCAGTTTCAATATTGGATGTTAATTTACTACCCCAGCGAGCATTTATATCTTCATCGCTTTTTTTAAGTTGAGTAACGATCTTATCAAATTCATTTTCATATAAATTAATAAGAGATTTACTAAAAATTTCTTTTTTTAAATAAAACCCATCTTTTGAGAAAACATCAACCATAAACCATGTTTATTAAAAGACAGGTTTAATTTGGTTTTGAATTAAATTGATTTTGTCAAATCTTAATTTCAATTAACTCTTCCTTATTTAAAGTAATAGTCTTTGAAAATTGATTTACTTTAATTGTAAACGAATTACCTTCGGGTAAGTTAAGAGTTAGATGGTCGTTTGCATCATTTTTTTCATCCTTTGAGTACCCTACAAATGAAAAATCGTTATCACCACTTACACTGACTAAGATTCTTTTTATTTCACCATTTAAGTCTACAACCTTTATACGAAGAGGAATAAAATTACTATCCAAAAAGTCTTGATACCTTGATGTAACGTCTACGGCAAAGTATTTATTTACACCAGGTTTCCAATCCATTGGAAAATAAATATCTGTTTTTTTCCAAGTCGCAGCATATATACCATACTTAGGGTGACCCTTAACTGATCTAGAGGCTAAGCCAGTAAACCATCCCTCGTTTAACCTATTTTCAGTTGGTTCAAATGCTCCTGTAAAATGCCAGCCATTATCCCAAATTTCTACCCAAGAATGATTACCACTATTATTATACCAAGATGGGGTACCAACAAACCTAGCAGGTATCCCAACGCTTCTACACGCATCAATTAACATAAAACTAAGTCCAGTGCAAGAAGCTAAACCTGCTTCAATACTTTCGTATGGTGACTGATCTGCTTTTGGTCTTTTTGTTGAGTAAATAACCCCAACCATCTCAAAAATATTATTGTTTAAAATAACTGCTGCTTCGTATGCGGATTTCGCGTTTTTCACAATTGGATAAAAACGCTCGTAAAAATCCTGTCTCCAATTATCTCTTCTCTCATTTAAACTTGAATAAGGGAGTACATACTCAAAAAACAATGAATCATTAACGCTATCCCAGGGAGTGTTTTCCCAGGCCTTGTATGCGTAAATGCAATTATCTAAAAGAAACCTAGCGCTCAAGGATTTCTTATCATCCTCGACCATATTTTTTAATAGCCACTTCATGCCTAACTTTTGGTTGTTGGGAACATAGCCAATCATTTCATCCTGCTCCATTTGATCAACTGCTTTTCCCAATTTCGATTCATCGTACATGCATCCAGTAAATATTATAAAGTAGCCAATAACAATTATTATATGTTTCACGTGATTATTTTCTCCTTAGCTGTCTACCCAGCCATCATCTCCATGATCTCTTACATCAGATTTTAAAGCATTTATCATGCTTTTTAGATCGTAAAACCCTCCTAGAGTGAACCATATTAAAACAATTCCTGAGAGTATTAGATGAATGTAAATATAATACTCCCAGAATTTCATCCAAGCATCGTCACTGACAGGGTTTGATAAATTATAAACTGTTCCAATAATAAACACCAAGGTCCAGAATCCAGTCCATGCATAATTAAGAATGTAAATTAGTTTATCATTCTTAGTGAATTCTTTTCCCATTCCAAAAATCTTCCAACCTATCTTAACTTGCTCATCGACCACATTAACTTCTCCATCAATGCTATATTTCCCTCTTTTTAATAACTTATCCATATTTACTGGTTTTTCAGGGAATAAAAGAGATACTACGATGTAAGATATCGATGAAGAGGCCATACCCAGGCCCCAGTATTCTTGACCATTAATATTTTTTAAAAATATTAAAATAGTTTTTAGCTGACTATAACTACTTACGTCTAGTAACCAGATATCAGAAATTTGCTTGATCAGTGTACCGGAAACCCCAATTACAGCTCCAATTATCATTGCGGTCCAAGCAGCCGCTGTTGTACCTTTATTCCAATACAAACCACCAATAATTACAGCACCACATCCTCCAGCAAAAATAGCAGCAGTAATCGCAAAGTAAAGTGCAATCTTTTGACTCTGACTAAAGAGTAAGCTAAATAGGAATATAAAAACAGCAACTCCAAAAATAGAATATCTTAAAACTTTTATATGGGTTTCTTTATCAAATGGCTTTTTTCGGAAAGGCATAATGACATCTTGAATAAATATAGAACCCCATGAATGCAAGTACGTGTCATGTGTACTGATAAAAGCAGCAAGCATCAAGGCCGCGAATGCACCAATTAATCCAACAGGTAATATTTCAGATAGTACAAAAGGAGCTCTCATTTGACCTTTTAAAGTATCTGAAGATAAAGAGGCAAGCGAAGCATTAACAGAATCGGCTATGTGCGTATATTCAGGGTGATTCATTAAAACATAGACTAGAACAGGCACTAAGAACGTAAACATTGCCTGAGGAATCCCTCTCCATCCAGCTAAAACAACCCCCATTTTAGCCTCATGAGCATTTTTTGCTGATGAATTATAGCCTTGGGACCCTTGCCAGCTTAAAGCACCATACATTACGCCAATAATACCTATAAGGAAATACCAAAAATTAAAATCTTCAACATGACTAGTTTTAAATGGATTTATGCGAGAAGAATTTTCATATTTTACATTAATTTCATCAGTTTGTAATGTTTGTTCTTCTTGGGATAACAACTGAAAAGACGCATCACCTTTAAGAACCTGAATTTCTTCTTTTGCCAGTTTTATAGGTGTATTTTGCAACGAATCAGAAACCTGGTCCCAACCAATACTAAAAAGCAAATACAAAGTAATAATAAACAATATAATCGTAACAAAAACACCTTGAAAAAAATCAGCTATTATTACAGCTATTTGACCACCAGTGTAGACAAAATACAATGCGACCCCTAGCAGTACTATCATTACTAGTGGGTACATTGGAATACCTAAAAAAGAATCAGGCAAGCCACAAAAGTTTATAAAAAACTGTGCCCCAACCGCAGGAAATATTCCAAAATTAATGAGGCCAGCAAAAAAAGCAACTAGGCCTGCAAATATTCTAAATTTTCGACTATATCTTTTTTCAAAAAACTGAGCTAACGTGAGACTTCGAGTCATCCTGAAACGATAAATCACCCATCCAGACATCGTAATAGCTAAAAGAATTATACCTTGGCTTAAACCCCACCATGATAATGAAAATCCTGCGACATATCCCATTTCTAAAAACATCACAATAGAAATAGCACCTAGACCCGCTACGCCACTTGAAATAGATAAAACATACCTGCCAGCTGTTCTACCAGCAGATAAAAAATCGCTTACACTTTTCATTAATCCTTTGGTTAGATTAACAGAGTAAATCATACCACCAAGAATAATTATTACAATCATCCAATCAATAAACGATAAGTTCATTCAACCCACACCCTTCCATCCTTGCGAATGATAATATTTTTATTTTCCCATGTTACTAAAGCTTCCCAGCCTGAGGGTGTTAATGTAATTTTTGGTGGCCAAGAAACTCCATTAAAGGGTGTTTTTTTCAGTTTTGAATCTTTAAAGAAATTTAATTCTCTAATTGAATCAGAATATTTTTGATTCGCAAAAAAATAATTTCGCTGCTTATAGTATAGCTGCCTTAGACTCCATTTTATTTTATCAATTTTACTATATTTAAACTCTACAATCTTTTCATCAATGGTAGTTTCTGTAAATTGTACCAAGCCCCAAAGATCGGGCATGTGCATATATATTATACCCTGAGGTGACCAGACCCAATTATATTCAGGCCTCTCAGTTTTTACATATTTTGAATTAATAATATTCGTTTCCCAGTGAACTCTGCTAAAATTAACTTTCCATTGCTCACCATCTTTTGGTGCATTATTAGAGCGATAATTTCCGATAAAAGTTTTCCAAGGAATCGCGATTTCAACACTCCAGCCACTATCGAGGTCCGAAGGATTATTCAACGTCCCATCAATGTGAACATTTGTGATTAAATCAGGAATGTCCCAAGAATCTAACGCTACTTTTCCACCATCATGATAAGGCTTAGTAATTAATAAATCCCACTCTGTGCCAAGTGCATTGACCTCGAGTTCATAATAATTATGAGTATCTCCATCTGGATCTAAAAATATCTCAAAGTCATTATCTTTATAGATTACAGCATCGCGTTCTTTAATAGTAGCCCAAACATGTGGATCTTTCATATAGACAGCGAAATAAAAATAATTCAAATCCCAAAGCATTTTTACTTTCGTATCGTTATACGGCTTCGGTTTTAAATGACCTTCAATATCAACAAAAGAATCTGTCCATGGAACATTTGCCCATGCTCTTTCAGTAATTTTACCGTCAAGTATAACGGGCTGAACAGTTTTGTAACAAACATATGTCTTCGGTTTGTATTCAATTTTTCCTTCAGGAAATTCATTGCCCCAAAACCCTTGACAAAAGGATGTAGAAATAAATAAAATCGATAAAAAACAAATTTTAGCAATCAATTGAAAATTCATTGAACTCCTGAAATTGTATTTCTTAAAATATCAGCCATTACATTATAACCTTCTTTTGTTGGGTGAACACCATCACTGCCATATGCAGACATCAGACCTTTTTGCTCATTTACCATAGAGGAATAATAATCAATAAACTGTATATTGTTATCTTTCGAGTATTTTTTAAGGTTCCTATTTACATTAGAAATTTTCTCTGGAACATTTATAATATTTTCATTCCAAGAATATTTAAAGACCGGAAGAATAGTAGAAAGAGCAACAGCAATATTATTTTTCATACAAATTTCGGCCATTGATGTTATGTTGTCAATTATCATTTGTGTAGTTGATGGACCAGTATTTTCTGCTATATCATTTGTTCCAGCATTTATTATTACCATATTAGGACTAAGATGAATTGCGTCTTGTTTAAATCTTAATAGCATTTGTGGTGAAGTTTGACCTCCAATACCACGATTAACAAAACTGTTCTTTTTAAAAAAATTGGGGTCACTTAATGACCAACCCTCAGTAATCGAATCACCCATAAATACAATTTTAACTTTCAAACCAGTCTTTCTAATCTCATCATTTTCTTTTCTGAATTTTATGAGATTTGGCCAATCTAGCGATTCATTAACTTTCGTAGCGGCCTCTTTTGTTTTGTCTAACCTATCCATTCTTATGTCATTTTCTAACGTCATCACATCTCCAATTATTATTAATTACTTAAGCCTTCAACACTATTAAAGGTGAATTTTGGCTCAAAATTTATATTATCTTTTAAATTAATCGATGGAAAAAACAGGATCATTTTTTCTTCGCCAGGAAGCATATTAAAATAGTTATCATCAAATCGACCCGCATCATTGCAACAAAGAACATAAAATTTATACAAGAACGATTTAGAATTAATTTTAATTTTAATTTTATTTCCAAATTTTTCTACGATCGTAGAAAAATTTTGCTTCGGAAGCTTCAAATTTTTTGGACTATCAAAAACATAATCGCTTAAAGAAATAGTTTCATCATTCAAAACTATCTTAGCTCTTAGTAAAATATT
The DNA here is from genome assembly GCA_938092125.1 of uncultured bacterium. Taxonomy (GTDB): domain Bacteria; phylum Fidelibacterota; class Marinisomatia; order Marinisomatales; family UBA1611; genus TMED80. The sequence continues at coordinate 4,532 of CALKMQ010000044.1, read as the reverse complement.
ATTCTTTTTACTTTTTGGAAATAAGACTTTCTTTTTTTCAAAAAAAATCTTTTTTGTTTCATTAGGATTAATATCCAAAGGTAAATCATGACTGTATTCAACTACATTATTAAAATTGCGCACCTCAAAAAATATTAATGCATTATTTATAATGTCGCCGTCATTAACAATATATACGTTCACACACTCTTCTTTTTCTTCAAATGAAATCAAAAGAGGTTTAAAAAATTCTTTTGCGTAGTAATGCAATGCTTTCCAGTTACCGAAGTAATCTAAAGATGACCAAGATGCTCCAGGCCAGCAATCGTTTAATTGCCAATATAATGAACCCATGCAGTAAGGCATATTCCTTCTATGCGCCTCTGCAGCTATTTTTATAGCTTCACCAGCCATAATCTGACTTGACATAACGAATGCGTAAAAGTCTTTTGGTAGTTTAAAATACATTAGGATGTATTTCATAACATTATCGTTTCCTAAGGATGCTTTTTGATGTTGTTTTATGACTGTTGAATTAATACTTTGATCTTCATCTTCGCAAAAATAGTCTATAGTTTTTAAATCTGGAAAAGATTGCATGCCAAATTCTGACATAAAGCGCCCAATATTGCTTTGGAATGCAACAAATTTGTCTCCGCTATGCCACACACCCCAGTAATGATTATCACCACTACCAAATTGCTGCCCAACAGTTGGTAGCATATCACTATCTCCAGGCGAAGAAGGCCAATATAAACGATTGGGATCGAGATCATTACAAACACTCGGCAAAACATTATGGAATAACGATTTATAATCGCTGTAATAAAGTTGTTCAGGAAATCTATCTTTCCAGCCCCAATTATGCCAAGCCCACGCAATTTCATTATTCCCACACCATAAACCTATTGAAGGGTGATTTCTTAATCTAGAAACTTGATATTCTGCTTCCCCTCTAACGCTTTCTAAAAAATCTTTATCTCCAGGGTAAAGTGTGCATGCGAACATGAAATCCTGCCAAACAATTAATCCCATTTCGTCACATAAATCATAAAAATCATCACTTTCATATATCCCGCCACCCCACACTCGAAGTGTATTCATATTTGCATCAACCGCGCTTTTTAATAATCTATAATAATTTTTTTTAGTTAATCTGGTTGTAAAAGAATCTGCTGGAATCCAATTCGCTCCTTTTGAAAAAATCGGTTTACCATTGACAACAAATGTAAAACTAGATCCTTTTTTATCTATTTTTTGTTCAACTTTAAAATCTCTCAAGCCAACTCGTTGTTTAATGGAGTCATAGTGATCAACCGATTCCACTTTTACATTAAATTCGTACATATTTTGCTGGCCATGACCAATCGGCCACCAAAGATCAGGTTTGAATATTTCAACAATTTTTTTTATTTGATTAATTCCAGGAGATAAATCGATAGACTTTACAATGTTTATATTACTTTTTTGTTCCTTGATCAATAGGTCAGCTTTACATCTGCGCTCTGAGTGAACAAAAACGTTACACTCTATCATTGAACTTATTTTATCGGTTTTCATTTGATTAATAAACAAATCTTTAATTGTAAAAGAATTATAACCAATCAATTCTATGTTTTGCCAAATTCCGGAGGTTGCAAAGCTTGGTCCCCAATCCCAACCGTAATGGTAGGGAGCCTTACGTGTGTACGGACTGGTTTTTTTTATCTGATCATTATCCGCAGGCAACTCGTAATCAATTGACTTCATTAAAGGCAAGATTTTTTCAATTGGAGAATCAAATTTAATTATGAGTTCATTTTCATTTTCTGTAATTATTTCTTTAACGTTGACTTCCCATGCACGAAACATATTATCAGCGTCTAAAATGTTTACATTGTTTAGACTGACCTTAGCGTATGTATCTAATCCTAGAAAATTCAAAAAAATAGTTTCCATCTCAAGAAGGTTTATGTCGATTTTAAATTTTGTTCTATAAATCCAACTTTTATTCCCTATCCACTGGAGATCAATTTCATTGGTTCCAACGAAGGGATCTACTATTTTATTGTTATTGTAGAGGTCGGTATGAACGCAGCCAGGTACTGAAGCTAGCATCCAAGTCTTTGAAGAGACTTCCTTGAATTCCCATCCTTCGATTAAACGTTCAACTATTTTAGTTTTCATAAAATTTTAAGCTTTTATGGCTTTAATAAATGTATTGACGAACATAGTTAAGAAGCACTAATTTGGTTCGTAAGATGCTATAAATATATAGTATCTTAAGTTTAAGAGACTAATAAAAAAAACAACATGAAGGAGTAACGAATGATAAAATCGTTATTAAAAAATAGCTTAATTGCTCTTACCTTTTCTTCTGTAACGTTGTTCGCAGATACTACTGAAGTAGTCTGGGATGCAGCCGCACAGCCAGGACAGCTTGAAGCAGCAATTACAGCAGGTGGAGCTGGTGTTTACAGACTAAGCTTGCCATCAGTCGCAGGCGGAAAATGGCTAACATCGGAAATGATTCCGGTTGACGCTGGTCAGGCAATTCACATTATAGGTGAAGTTCCGGCAAGCGCTGACATTAAACCAGTTACCATCCAACCTCTAGCTAACGCTGAAGGTGCTTTAGGACATCAGAACGGACTGTTTTTTACACTAGTGGGTGCAGGTGCCGAATTGAAGTTGGAGAACCTCATTCTTAACGCTTACGCATCTGGTGAAGAGGGTTCACTTCAAATCGCAGGCGCAACATCAACCGATAATAAAATCATCGTGAACAATTGTATTGTTTCGCATGTTAATTATCTTGCTTTTTTCACATTAGGAAAAAATACAGATTTCCATATAACTAATTCCGTTTTTAAGGCTTTTACTAATGGCCCAGGCGGAATGTTTTATGGTGGTGTAATTTGGGGTGCCGGTTCTTGGTTGGGTACTATTGATACACTAGAATTTAGACAAAATACTGTTGATGGGGTTATTGGCGAAGCGCTAGTAATATACGAACATGTTGATCATGGAATCATTGATCATAACACATTTACCAATGTTGCTATGGATATGATTTGGTATCGTGGACAGAATAACTTGCAGGTTACCAACAACCTTCTTTATAATACAAAATCTTACGGTCAGTCTACCTATGATGTTTCAGGTTGGGGCGTCTGGTGGGAAGGCGGAGTAGGTCAAATGGCATTGAGAAAAGCAGGAATTGTAAACCCGGATGGCTTTCTAGATATTACGCCTGCTGTTGTACAAATTGATACATCAGATCAGTGTGTCATTACTACTACTATTACTACACCTGCTGATACACAACAAGTAACCGCGGGTACTTATATTATGTCAGATGGTCAAGTTGTTAATATGAATGATAGAAATATTAATTGGAGCAACAATGCGGCCGTATGGAGTCCAGCATTAACTGGCTTTATGAATAATATGGCAAACAATCCTTGGTCTTGGACTGTAACTACAGTTACACCAGATTCAATGACTATTACGCCAGCTGTTTTTGATACTATCACTTCTGCTTATGCAGCTGATGGTTCTGGTTGTGTTGATTCAATATTTGTTACTACTCCAGCTGATACAGTTGTACATGTTGGTTCAGGCGGTACTACTACTACTACTGTTCATGACACAATGTTAACCGCCGCTCAGCAGATGGTTTGGGCTGATGATTCTACTTTAGCAACAATCGCAGCCGGAATAGGAGTTACTAGTACAAACAATGCCGTTTTAAACTGGTCTGACTTACAAATGCAGCTTGATGAGATGTATATTACAAAGCAGCTCGCAAGAACATTGGACTTCAGAGATGATCAAACCACTCAAGGGGTTGGTGCCAATAATAACTGGTCATATGAGCATGATGGCAATATGAATACGATTGAATGGCCTATGCACTATAATGCTAGCTATAGCTCTGTTTCTACAGCTGCTACGCATAGTACAACTGGTGGCCCAATTGGAGATCCTCGTTGGTCTACAGTTACATTAGGTACAGATAATTCAACAGCTTTACCAAAAGAGTTTGCACTAAAGCAGAATTATCCGAATCCGTTTAATCCAACAACTGAGATTGAGTTCAGTATTGCTCAAACATCAACAGTTAACTTGACGATTTTTAATGTCCTTGGACAGAAAGTTAAAGTTTTAGCTAACGGTGTTAAATTGGCTGGTACTTACAAGTTGCGTTGGAATGGAACTGATGAAATGGGTCAATCTGCTTCTACAGGTATTTACTTCTATACTTTAACAGATGGAAGTTCAACTGTTACGAAGAAGATGGCATTCATGAAGTAATAACTTAAACGTTATTATATCGTTTAAATTGAAGGGGTAGTTTTAATCAACTACCCCTTTTTTTTATTATCCATTTTTAATATTTTATTACAAGAAACTTTTATGAAAATGAAATTATTTAAAGTTGTATATATTACCATTATTTTACTTATTTACTCTTGTTCTACTGGCGACAAGAAGCAGGTAAAATCCGACAAACCATCAAATTATTCAGAAGAAAAGATACCGGCACCACGTTCTTTATCAATGGCAACCTA